>CAVBMG010000015.1:0-46540 GCA_963596435.1 Agathobacter sp. | reverse complement strand
CATAGACATATTTAGGTATGTTTTGTTTCTGTGCGAGAAAATGATATTATTTTATTGTTCTTTGCCTTAACTAAATAAGCTTTCATTATTTACTAAACAGATTTTGTGTTTTTTGTTGCTAACTAAATGACATTGGGACTAAGCCTCTCTTAATTTTTGTCCTGCCATACGACAACACAGTTTCTGCCGCTTTCTTTTGCCTGATACATCGCTTCATCAGCTTTTTTGACTGATTCTGTATAATCTCCACCATCATAATAGACCAAACCCATCGATATGGAAATATGTTGGTCATTTGCATAAGTAACCTGTTCTACTTCATGCCGTATCTGCTCTGCCCTGTTCACAAATTCTCCAGCTCCATCTTTCATAATGATAATGAACTCTTCTCCGCCCCAGCGTATCAGATATTCATCCTTCTGTAATAAAGATTGCACTTTCTGCGTTACCTTCACCAGTACAGTATCTCCCATATCATGTCCATAAGTGTCGTTAATACGCTTAAAATGATCCAGATCATACATGGCAATTGCCATCCGGCGTTCATCCGCATCCTCTAATATGTTGTTTTCTCCCTTAATGATCTTACGATTATATGCCCCTGTGAGTCCATCATGATTCAGATTATTTTCAAGCTTCAGCTTCATTTCCAATTGATCACGGTAGGTTCTCTCTACAGCCACATCATAAATGCACAATCCCAGATACAGCGGCACTCCCAGCAGAAACATCATGGCATATTCCGGATAATGTAGAAAGGTATTCGCTATAATAATATCCACAAAAAGTAATCCATGCGCTATCACGCCATACTCCAAAGGCGCTACAATTCCCATTGCTCCAAAAATAAAATGGATAATAATAAAACCCTCACAGGCGAAGCTTAAATCAGTCAGATATGCACATGACCAGATAGTACACCACATAACCCCATGTGCTACAACATAGCTAATTGGTATTACAATTCTATAATCCTTTGTATGTGCATTCGCCAGCAAAAAGGCTGCAAGCAGTGCCAGAATTGACATTCGTGGCACTAATGTTTTCGTAGTCATATATCCAAATAAATAGCAGTCAGAAAAGAAGTAGGCAATAGAAAATACACCGCTTGCAATTACTATCCACATATTTACATTTCTATAATACTCAAACTTCGCCTGATTAAATTCCTGTTTTGTCATATGTTCACATCCACCCTTTACATGAATAATCATTTATGCATTCATCATATCACTTTTAGGAATAATATGCTACTGTTCCTTTGCAGATTCAGATGTAATACCAGTCACATGGTGTTTAACATCTACTCCTTCCTGACCTGTCCCGGTGTCACGCCGGTATATTTCTTAAATACGCGGCTAAAATAATAAACATCCCGAAATCCGGTCTGTGCCGCAATCTCCTCCATGGAATAGAAGCCCGTCATCAATAACTGTCTGGCACGTTCCACACGCACCGTATTCAGATAATGAAATATCGTTTTGCCTGTCCACTTCGTAAACTGCCTGTTCAGATAGTCAAAATGATAATGATACTTCTCTGCCAACATTTCCCCTGAAATTTCTTCCTGATAAGAAGTATTCAGATAAGTAATCAGCTGTGGAATCACCTCCCTGACCTTACCATGCACAGGTACTGTCTTTCGATGCATACTATTGGCATAATCTGCTGCTTCTATCAATAATAACTCCTGAAAAAGGCATTCTGCCTGCATACGGTCATATGGCTCATGCCCCCTGAATAATTGCGTCATATTCCTTGCAATCTCCCTGCATCGAATCGTCTTGACCATCTCATCCAGGTGATAATATTTTGGAATCCTGATATCTTTATCCTGACTGTCAATCAACACCCTACCTTGCTCTTTATCATCTCCTGCATCAGTATAGCCGCCTTCGGACATACATTCTTTTCCATCAGCACTCAACTCCCTGATATCCTGTGAGAAATGCACATACAGAAAATTACACACCGAAGTCCTGTATCCTACATGCCTCCTGGTCGGGTCCAGCAAAATACAGTCATTCTCCACCAGATGATACTCCTCTTCTCCCTCCCTCAGATACATCTCCCCCTCCAGAATATAGTAGAAAATGTATTCATGATACCGCCTGCTAAAATGAATATAAGGCGGCTTCACATGCGCAATATCCGTCATGGAAACCCTCGGCATATTCCCCAAATTTATCTCAAATACAACGCTATTTTCCAAATTTATCTCACTCCCCTTGTTCTCAATCATATTTTGATACAATCTTCCACCCTCTGTAATCACAATATATTATACCTTATAAAGTCGTTAAAGTACAAATATGAATCACTATCCTATATTGTATATCCTTCATAACTTTCTAAAATATAATATAAACATCCAGTTACGAAACGCCTTATTCCGGATGCAGAATTGCGCTGACTTCACTATGCAGCACCATTCGCCCCCCTGCCTTACCCCCGTTTCGTAAATACCAGAAAATATTTCAATGGAGGTCTTCACCCATGAAGGATATGACTCAGGGTAATCCTACCCGACTTATTATTTCATTTGCAATTCCCATGCTGATCGGTAACATCTTTCAGCAGATCTATAATGTAGCCGACACCATCATTGTCGGTCGTTTTCTCGGTGCCAGTGCACTTGCAGGCGTTGGCAGCACAGGAACTCTTACCTGCTTCCTTACAGCTCTGGTCATTGGTCTGTGCAATGGCGCCGGTCTGGTCGCTGCCCAGTGCTTTGGCTGTCGCAATACGGAGAAGTTAAAACAGGTTATTGTTGCCCTGATCTGGACTGCTGGAAGTCTGACTGTTATTGTCTCCCTGCTTGGAGTCTTCGCTTCCGGATTTTTTCTGAGATTACTGAGTGTTCCCGAAGATGTCATGGATTACTCGGTAACTTACCTTAGAATCATATACAGCTTCGTTATCGGCAGTGTTATCTACAACGGTTCTGCTTCTTTGCTCAGAAGCACCGGTGACTCCAAAACACCACTTTATGCCGTTATTGCTTCGTCTCTGGTCAATGTATGTCTGGATCTTCTCTTTATTCTGGTATGTGATCTTGGGGTGGCTGGAGCAGCTTATGCAACCATACTTTCCCAATGTATGTCCGCATCAGTCTGCGTAATCAGTCTGTATCGCAAACGCAAGGAGCTTGGCATTACCAACCTCAACTGGCGTACAGACCGAAACAATGTGCTTCTGATCATAAAGACCGGTTTTCCTTCCGCTTTTCAATCCTGTATGATCTCCCTGGGCGGCATGAGTGTACAACGTCTGGTCAACTCCTATGGTTCTTCTGTTATGGCGGCTTATGTGGCTGCCAACCGTATCGACAGTGTAGCCATTCAGGTCATTGTGTCTATCGGTACCGCCCTCTCTGTATTTACCGGGCAGAATATGGGTCAGAACAATTTTGCCCGTATTCATGAAGGACTGCGCAAGACCCTGACAATGATGATGGCAGCAAGTATCTCTATTGCCATCTGTGTGCTGCTGTTTCGTTATCCACTCATGAAGCTGTTTCTGGACGAGAGCAGCGCAGGAGATGCCATACAAATAGGCGCCACCTATCTCTCGATTATTGGTGTCGCCTATGTAATCGCCGGTATTATGCAAAGCTATCAGAATGTAATCCGTGGTTCAGGTGATGTCAACACCTGTATGGTAGCAGGACTCACTGAGCTTGCCGGCAGAATTGTGTTTGCCTACCTGCTCTCCTCCCTGATCGGTTCCACGGGTATCTGGATTGCCACCCCCCTCTCCTGGAGCTGTGGTTGCGTCATCCCTGTTATCCGTTATTATTCTGGTAAATGGAAAACTAAGAAGTTAGTATAACCCCACAGCCTATCCTGGCGCCAGAGTTACCTGACGGCTGTGTCATAAAATCATCCGGCATTGCGTGAATAATTACGCTGCGCCCTATAATATCAGGTAACTTGAACCTTTTATCATAGAAAACAGTCCACGCATAACCCTGATTCCCCATTAAGGCAGCCATATCACCTGTATGCTGTGGATGAAGCTGTGGTGTCTGGCTGTAGTGTTCTCCTGCCTGGTCAAAAGGCGGTGTACAGTTGCCATTTTCATGAATATGCATTGCATAGAAATTACTGGAACCGGGTGTGGTAATATTGGGCAGCCCGAATATCTCTGCCTCCACCAGCATTCCCTCATAAGGAGTCTTAAAGAATTTCACAGAACCTCCAAGCCTTGGATTGTCTTCGTTTCCCTGTATCCATGCCACTGCCGCAGGTGTATTCCTTTGTAAGATATCCTGAAAAATATCAGCAGGTGTTGTATTGTTCATATGATGAATACCTTTTTCTTTTTATTCTATGCATGCAAAAGGCAGCAAGTGTATGACCTGCTGCCTTTTATCACAAAATACTATTTTAATTACAGTCTTTCAACGCCAATCGTTACGTTCTCACCATTGACATTCCAATCCTTCGTATGTGTACCACCTGCTGTATATGCAAATGCATCAGCCAGTACCTTCTCACCGATGGACTTCTCATTCTTCTCTACAACAGCAGCAATTCTGTCATTACCACTGATGTATACCTTGATATGATCCATTACTTCGAAGCCTGAATCCTTACGCATAGTCTGAATCTTACTGATGACTTCGTATACAAATCCTTCCTCAATCAGATCTTCTGTCAGGTTCGTATCCAGTACAACAGTTACTGTATTATCAGCTTCTGTTACATAGCCTTCCTTCTGAGAGATATCAATTAACAGATCTTCCTCAGCAAGCTTCACTTCTGTACCATTTACATCAAATGTGATGAAGCCATTGGCTTTTAACTCATCCATAGCTGCATTGCCATCAATAGAGGCAAGTGTCTTCTGGATGCCACCTAACTGCTTACCATACTTAGGACCTACTGTACGAAGCTGTGGCTTGAAGGTATAAGTTGTAAAGTCTCTTACATCATCTGTAAAGACAACCTTCTTTACATTCAGTTCATCCTCGATGATCTCCTGATAGAACTCGCTTAATGTGAAAGGAGCTTTGATGAACATTGTGCTGATAGGCTGACGATTCTTGATGTTTGCTGTATTTCTGCAGGCACGTCCCATAACGACTACCTTCAATACGGCTTCCATATCCTCTTCCAGCTTCTTATCTACGAACTTCTCATTTACAGTCGGGAAGTCGCACAGATGGATACTTTCAGGAGCATTCTTGTCGATGCTTCTTACCAGGTTCTGATAGATATCCTCTGTCATGAAAGGAATCATAGGTGCTGCTGCCTTGGAAATTGTAACCAGTGCTGTGTAAAGAGTCATGTAAGCATTGATCTTATCCTGCTCCATGCCTTTTGCCCAGAAACGCTCACGGCTTCTTCTGACATACCAGTTACTCATCTCATCTACGAACTCCTGTAATGCTCTTGCAGCTTCAGGGATTCTATAATGATCCAGGTTATCATCAACCTCTCCAACTACTGTATTCAGCTTGGAAAGTAACCATTTATCCATTACAGGAAGTTTATCATAATCCAGTGTATATTTTGTTGCATCGAAGTTATCAATGTTTGCATACAGTACGAAGAATGCATAAGTATTCCACAGAGTACCCATGAACTTACGCTGTCCTTCCTGTACAGCCTTACCATGGAAACGGTTAGGAAGCCATGGAGCGGAGTTTATATAGAAGTACCAACGGATCGCATCTGCGCCATACTGTCCCAGTGCTTCGAAAGGATCTACTGCATTTCCCTTGGACTTGGACATCTTCTGTCCATTCTCATCCTGAACATGTCCCAGAACGATGACATTTTCATAAGGAGCCTTGTTAAATAACAGAGTAGACTCTGCCATCAGAGAGTGGAACCATCCACGGGTCTGGTCAACTGCTTCTGAAATGAACTGTGCAGGGAACTGCTTCTCGAATACTTCCTTATTTTCAAAAGGATAATGATGCTGCGCAAAAGGCATTGCACCTGAGTCGAACCAACAGTCAAGTACCTCCGGTACACGCTTCATTGTCTTGCCACACTCAGGACAAGGGAAGGTTACTTCATCAATATACGGTCTGTGGAGCTCTACCTTGGCTGCATCAGGATTACCGCTGCGCTCTGCCAGTTCTGCTCTGCTGCCGATACATTCTCTGTGTCCGCATTCACATTCCCAGATATTGAGCGGAGTACCCCAGTAACGGTTACGGGAAATCGCCCAGTCCTGAATATTCTCAAGCCAGTTGCCGAAACGTCCCTTACCGATGGATTCAGGAATCCAGTTTACTGTATTATTGTTGCGGATCAGATCATCCTTCACTGCTGTTTCCTTGATATACCAGGACTCTCTTGCATAGTAGATAAGAGGTGTGTCACATCTCCAGCAATGAGGATATTCATGTTCAAATTTTGGCGCATCAAAGAGCTGTCCTTTGGACTCCAGGTCTTTTAATACTTCAGGGTCTGCTTTCTTTACGAATAATCCGGCAAAAGGTGTTTCCTTGGTCATTTCACCCTTGCCATCTACGAACTGTACGAATGGCAGATCATAATTACGTCCAACATTGGCATCATCTTCACCAAATGCAGGTGCAATATGAACGATACCAGTACCGTCTGTCATTGTGACATAAGTGTCACATGTAACGAAAAAGCCCTTCTTATTCTGCTTGTCAGCACACTCTTTTGCACATGCATAGAGTGGTTCATATTCTTTGTATTCCAGATCCTTACCTGTGTAAGTCTCTAATACTTCATATGCTTTCTGACCTTCTTCTGTTGCAAGCTTGCCTAATACCTTATCAGCCAGTGCCTGTGCCAGATAATAAGTATAGCCGTCAGCAGCCTTTACCTTTACATAGGTATCATTCGGGTTTACACAGAGTGCAACGTTACTTGGCAGTGTCCATGGAGTTGTTGTCCATACCAGGAAATATGCGTCTTCTCCTGCTGCCTTGAATCTTGCAATTGCGGAGCGCTCTTTTACAGTCTTATATCCCTGGGATACTTCTGCAGAAGACAGAGGAGTACCACAACGAGGGCAGTAAGGAACGATCTTGAATCCCTTGTATAATAAGCCTTTGTTCCAGATTTCTTTCAGAGCCCACCACTCAGACTCAATGAAATTATCATCATAAGTTACATATGGGTTATCCATATCAGCCCAGAAACCTACTGTGCCAGAGAAATCTTCCCACATTCCCTTATATTTCCATACGGATTCCTTACATTTCTTAATGAAAGGCTCCATGCCGTATTCTTCGATCTGCTCTTTACCATTCAGTCCTAAGAGCTTCTCTACTTCCAGTTCAACAGGAAGACCATGTGTGTCCCATCCTGCTTTACGTGGAACCATATAGCCCTTCATTGTTCTGTATCTTGGAATCATATCCTTAATAACACGTGTCAATACGTGTCCGATATGTGGTTTGCCGTTTGCTGTTGGCGGTCCGTCATAGAAGGTATATGTTTCACCTTCCTTGCGATTTTCCATACTCTTCTTAAAAATATCATTGTCTTTCCAGAACTTCTCGACATTCTTCTCTCTGTCCACAAAGTTCATATCTGCTGATACTTTCTGATACATGTTGTTACCTCCATTTTTGATTAGTGCTTAACGTGAGAAAGGCTCTCGTCCTGTAAATAGGACGAGAGCCTTACAATCGTTATACCACCTAATTACAATGTACTCTGCCACTTTTGGGCATCCATACCTGTTCCCTGTAACGTAGGAAAGACGGCATTGCTTACTTATTACTTTCTACTAATTTTCAGCTCTGCGACTCAGGAGTGATTTTCATTCATCAGCTACTTGCATCGGTTCTCACCTGCTCCGACTCTCTGCGGCGTTCACTCATAAATTACTGTCTCCGTCATGGTCTTTTCTTTTTCATTATAACACTACCGTGTGCCATATATCATATAGTATAAGCACATCCAATTATGGTGTCAAGCAGTTTTCTATAGCATATCCCCTTATTTTTGTCCGCTTTTCCATATACTTTTCTGCTGTTTTGTCCGTTTTTCCATGTGCTCTTAATCATCTTCCATCAGCTCATACAGCGTCTTTCTGGCTTCTTCGACTTTCTTTCTGTCCTCGCTGCGAAGGGCATCTTCAAACAGGCGGATACCGGTTTCCAACCGCTCACGCTGTTTTCCCAGGGATTCTTCGTACATACGCTCTGCCCGAAGCAGTACCAGTTTGTTTTCCTCCTGGTCACGCAGTTGTACTTTCAGATAGGAGAGTTCTTCCATACGTTTCGCAATCTCATCTTCTGTCATGGTATTGTCTTTTCCCTTGATTACCAGCTTGCTTGTCTCTCCTGTTGATACAACTTTCGCCTCTACTTCCAATAGTGAATTGATATCGTATGTATAAGTAACATCAATTGCCTCTTCACCTTTGGGCGCCTTGGGAACCTTTATCTCCAATTCTCCCAGATACAGATTATTTCTTGCCAGCCGGCTCTCTCCCTGTAAAACTCTTACGGTCACTCTGTCCTGATCGTCACGCACTGTATAGAGCCTTTTGGTCTTACTGGTCGGTATGACTGTATTTCGGTCAATGATCGGGCAGTAATGTCCATCTTCCATCAGACCATCGCTGTATTCCATGACAACCTCAGTCCCCAGAGTAAAAGAGCATACATCCGTAAGAATCATTTCTTTTACAGCCTCTTTGCGCTCTTTCATAGCGCCTTGTATGGCGGCTCCCAGTGCGACCGCCTCATCAGGATTGATGCTTGTATCCGGGAATTTATGAAATACCCGGATAAAGAAGTCTCTGAATATCTGTAATTTGGTCGCTCCACCGATCAATACGACCTCATCTATGTCTTTTAAGGCTAAGCCTGCATCTGAAAGGCTTCGTTTAACCGGTTCCCGAATCTTAGAGAAAAGATCTTCACATTCCTCTTCATATTCTTTCGTGGTAATTTCCACTGTTTCAGGCTCGTCCTTAATAAGACAGGTTATCTCTACTTTATCTGCATCATTGATTCTGCGTTTTGCTTCTTCTGCCTGTCTGTACAGTCTGACCTGTTCCTTGGCAGTCAGGGAATTGGCATTGATTCCTGTTTTATTCAGGAACATTTTCTCCATAACTTTGGTAAAATCTTCGCCACCCAGATAATTATCCCCTGCCACGGCGCGCACTTCCAGAATATTCTCGTATAACTCCAATATGGATACATCAAAAGTACCGCCTCCTAGGTCAAATACCAGGAAACGGGTGTCCTCTTTCTTCTCATAGAGACCATAGGCTATTGCAGCAGCTGTAGGCTCAGATATCATACGTTCTACTTTCAGTCCTGCCAACTCTCCTGCTCTCTTGGTGGCTTTACGTCTTTTATCATCAAAATACGCAGGTACACTGATCACCGCCTCTGTTACCTTTTCTCCCAGATATTCTTCTGCATCTTCCTTCAATGCCCGCAGCACCAGACTGGAAAGCTCCTCCGGTCGGTATTTCCTGCCACTCAGTTCATACTCTCTGTCACTTCCCATACTGCGCTTAAAGGCAGAAGCTACTGTATCAGGATACAGACTCATTCTCTCCAATGCAGTCTCTCCCACATAAACATTACCTTTTTCATCAACGCTGACAACAGAAGGTGTCAGATGCTTGCCCAGTCTATTGGGTATGATACGTGGACCGTCCTGTGTATAATACGCCACCAGGCTGTTCGTTGTTCCTAAATCAATTCCTACTATCATTATTTTCTCTCTTCTCCAATATGTGTTCCGCACAGAGCGTACAGGTTATATGGCTGCCTTGCCAGCAGCTCTCCAAATATGCTGCACGCCTGTTCCATATCTCCTTCATATGCCTTTTGCAAAGCTCTTGCCAGACTGCACCTCATACATTCTGCATGGTTGCACAGCCTGCATCTCTCACTTTTTTCCAGTCGTTCCAATACCTGAGCTGACGCCTGCAGGTCTTTTGTATACAATGCCACCATGTATTCCAGATATCTGACATATCTCTCCTTATAGAAAAAGTCACCAGCAGGCTTCTGTAGATACTCTTCAAGCTGTTTTGCACAGTTTCTGCCTTCTTCTTCATAAGAATGTGCGTCCTGCTGCTGTACAGGTTCCTTTTCTTTTGCAAAAATGCCCCTGATTTTCTCCAATAATGTCTTTTCCTTCTTAGCCTTCGACTTAGGAGCCGCTCTTTCCTGCAACTTCATAAGTGCCAGTAAGAACAGCTCATTCGCACACAGGTCAGTATACATTTTCGCAGGCATTCTTACATTTTTCTTAGTCTGTATATGGAATATATCACGAAAAGCCTTCAAGGCCTGCGTCCATTTGCCCTGCCGCATTAACTGCCATGCCCATATATGCTCACATTCAAGCTCCTGTATGGCTCTGCCGTTATTTACTGATTGTGATTTGAGATGTCTGTACATACAGTCATGGGCTTTGTCTGCCTTTTCCCAATCTGCTGCGTACACATACATGCGGTAAATAAGCTTAAAGTATTCGCTGTGACGATTCATATAAGTATTTAATATGGTTATTGCCCTTCCCACCTGGTTGCTTCTGGCATAGTTGGCACTGATGTTCTTCATGGATGCTAAAGATTCCTGCTGTTCGCTAAACGTATCTATCAGTTTCTGATAAGTCTTCGCCGCCAGTGCATACTCTCCCATAAGTTCATATGTCTGTGCTTTATTTCCCAATGTCATTGCATTAGGTTCCTCTTTTCCCGTTCGATACATATAGTATAATGCCTTTTCAAAATAAGGCAGTGCCAGTTCATATTGCCCCTGATATTTCAACGCACATCCTATATTATTATAGGCAAACTGATCCGCCGGGTCACGCTCCAGTATTTTTCTAAAGTCTTTCAGTGCCTGTTCATACTCCTTGGCAGCCATGCTGAACAAGCCTCTGGCATTTAATATGTAATTACACGGATACAGATTCAGGTATTTTGTAATGATCGGATAACCTTCTGTATAATATCTGATCTGCCCGGACTCCATAAGCTTTCTGTAGTAATCACGGTTAAATTCATCCAGATACTGACTGATGGGATAATCCTTGGTTTTCTCTTCCCCTGTGTAGGCATATGCATCCAGGTAAGCGCTATGCACCTGATTCTTTCCAGCCAGAGCCAGAATTTCCTTTAACTTGTCTTTCTTCTTGAGGTCATAATATACCTTTGCAACCTCTTCATATGGTCTCTCAAATTCAGGAAAAGCCTTGATACATTCCATACCACACCGGATTACATTCCCTGCATCCCACAGCTTCACGTATACTTCCAGCATCAGTGCATAGGCATACTGAATCTGGTAACGATTCAGGAGTTCATCTGCCAGACTCAGGCTCTTATTATATTCTTCCATCTCCATATAGATTCTGGCTGCATCAATCAATGCATTGGGATTGGTATTTTCCTGCTGCCTGTAGAATTGATATTCTTCCAGTGCATTGGCATAATATTTCGGATATGCCCGCCCCATCATATGATATGTGGTCATTTGAATCCTGTGAGCAATTTCTATGTTCCTGTTATACTCTTCCAGCTCCTCCTGCTTCTGTGGAGCTGTCTGCTCCATTAGAAGCTTCTGCCATTGTTTTGCTGTTTCCAGCGTTTTCTCAAACAAGCCCTGTGCCATATAGATACGTGCACACAACCCCAGATATTCTGCTTTCATTTCCGAAGGTATCAACTCTGCCATTTCCTGTGTCAGTTTATCTGCCGCCAGATAACGATCCTCCTGCAAAAGACACCAGGCAAGCTCCTTGGCTGCCTCTATATCCTTATTCTGCTGCCACTTCGCGCGATAATCCTGTTCCAGCTGATGATTGACACGAATCCTGAGCTTCATGATTTCATCATCCTGTCCTCTTCGCATGACCATCCTGATACATTCTTTGGCATCCTCATACCGGCTCTGGTCTGCATATAAAAAAGCCAGACGATAATTAGCCATGTAGTGATGCCTGTCCTGTTCCTTTAATATCTGATAGCAGTTAATTGCCTTATCAGCCTGTCTTGTATCATAATAGAACTCTGCAAGCTGATACAATATGGTCATATCCTGAGGAAAAAGCTCACGAAGTCTCTCATATATGCCCTGTGCCTGTTCCACCTCATCATTACACCGGCACCTTGCTGCACGCACCAGTTCCATATATGGATGAGAGATTCCCAGTGCATCAACCTGCTGCAACAGTTCATCCAGCTTCTGATAATCCTTCTGATGCAGACAGTCCCAGGACATATTATAGCAACGGATAAAGCTGTCATAATCTGCATCCTCTGCGCCTTCAAACAGAGTATAGTCAAGGACTTCCTTCGTCATGCAGCGACGAATCATAAAATCTATGAAGTCAGCGGGGAACTGCTCCCTTAACTTTCCTGCATTCTCCTGAATGTGCAGTTCATGACTGATTACTTTCCATACTGTATCTGGATAATTAAAATGATTCATCAGAAAAATCAACAGCTTCTTCTGGCATTCCTCATTTGTATCCAACGAAACATAGATATCATCCTGAAAAAGTTCCTTCCACTGTCTCACGTCACATCTTGAACTGAGTCTGCCATATAGCATTTCTGCTCTGTGAACCCACTCCCCGGATGGCGTATGATCTGCTTTTTCCTCTTCTTTGGGCTGTTCTTCTTCATTTTGGGCATACTCACAGGCTGCTTCATAAGCCTTCCTTAATCTCTTGAAGCCTTCCGGATCATCCTCTGGATTGGTATGCCTCAATTGCTGACGATATGCATTTTTCAGTGCTCTCTCGTCCCTGGTTTCCTCTATTCCTAATATGGCAAATACTTCGTCTTTCTGCATATTCGCGCTCTCCCTTATGCCGTACATTTCACAATTATTTATATTGTATCAAGTTGAGTGCCTTTCGTAAATATGAAGTATCATCCAGTTTTGCATAAAAAAAGCAGGCAACTTACGCTGCCCGCTCATAATTAATCATATAAATGACATCTGACAATATGTCCATTGCCCATATCCTTGGCTTCCGGTGCCTGTTCCTTACAGATGCCCATACATTCTTTACAACGTGTATGGAACTTACAGCCTGAAGGTGGATTAGCCGGTGAAGGAATGTCGCCTTCCAGAATTGTTCTGTTGATCTTGATATCCGGGTCTGGCATAGGAATCGCACTAAACAATGCCTTGGTGTAAGGATGTAATGGATTCTCGAAGATATCACTGGTGTTACCAGTCTCAACCAGTCCGCCCAGATACATAACACCTACTGTATCAGAGATATGCTCTACAACTGACAGATCATGAGAAATAAACAGATATGTCAGGTTCATCTTCTCCTGTAATTCTTTTAACAGGTTAATGATCTGTGCCTGAATGGATACGTCAAGTGCTGATACAGGCTCATCACAGACGATAAATTCAGGATTCAGTGCCAGTGCTCTGGCGATACAGATACGCTGTCTTTGTCCGCCGGAGAATTCATGAGGATATCTGTCCTTATGATAATCCTGCAGACCACAGTTCTTCATGACCTGTGAAATATACGCATCATATTCGTTCTTTGGAACAATATTGTGTTCCTTTACGGCTTCACCAATGATCTCACCAATCGGGAGTCTCGGTGACAGCGATGAATAAGGATCCTGGAAAATGATCTGCATCTTGGTACGCAGTTCTCTCAGCTTCTTCTTATCTACATCACTGACATCTTCTCCATTAAAGAGAATCGTTCCTTCCGTCTTCTCAATCAGACGAAGAATTGTACGACCTGTCGTAGATTTACCACAGCCGGACTCACCAACAAGTCCCATCGTAGTACCACGCTTAATGCTGAAAGATACATCATCTACCGCTTTTACATTACCTGTTACGCCGCCAAAGAAGCCGCCTTTGATTGGGAAGTATTTCTTTAAATGAGACACCTCCAGAATATTATCAGGATCATGCATAATTGAATTTTCTATGCTTGTTTTATCATTACTCATTCTGAGTGCCTCCTTCCTTACAACGATAACAGCTTACTACATGAGTTGGAGATACATGATAAGCTGCCGGATAAGCACCTTCGCATCCCTCAACACACATTTCACAACGATCTTTGAAGTAACAGTAGTTAGGCATATCTACCGGGTTAGGTACACTGCCTGGAATACTGTAAAGTTTATCAATATGCTTACCAACCACCGGCTTGGAGTTCATCAGTCCGATTGTATAAGGATGTCTTGGATCTTTGAAGATCTCTCTTGCTGTACCTTTTTCTACAACACGTCCTGCATACATAACTACCACATAGTCAGCCATTTCTGCTACAACACCCAGGTCATGCGTAATCAGCATGATAGAGCTGTTGATCTTATCCTTTAAGTTACGAAGCAGATCCAGTACCTGTGCCTGAATCGTAACGTCCAGAGCAGTAGTTGGTTCATCTGCAATGATGAGCTTAGGGTTGCAGGCAAGTGCCATAGCGATACAGATACGCTGTCTCATACCACCGGATAATTCGTGGGGATACATTCTGTATACGCCTTCTTTGTTGGCAATTCCTACCATGTCAAGCATTTCGATGGTACGTGCCTTGACCTGTTCCTTGGTCATTTGCGGATTGTGCAGTGCAATAACTTCATCTACCTGTTCCCCAATACGAAATACGGGATTCAGAGAAGTCATAGGCTCCTGGAAGATCATGGACATATAGTTACCACGTAGCTTCTGCATTACTTCGTTTGGAGCATTAACTACATTAATGACCTGCTCGCCGGTGTTGAAACGAATCTCACCTTCTACAGTCTGACCGGATGGTCTCTGTACGAGCTGCATCAGGGAAAGGCTGGTTACAGACTTACCACAGCCGGACTCTCCTACAATACCGACTGTCTTACCCTGTGGTACATCAAAAGACACACCATCTACAGATTTTACTGTTCCGATATCTGTGAAGAAATAAGTATGCACATTGTCAAATTCTACACAGTTATCAGCATTTTTCATTTGTGTAACATATTCTGATTCAGGAATATGTTTTCTGTTTCTCTTCTTCTCCAGTTCACTGGTAATCTTACGATTCTCTCTGGAGATTGCACGCGATTCTTTCGCGGATATATAATTAGCGCTCTTTTTCTTATTACCGAATGCCATCGCTACCACCTACCGTTTCATCTTAGGGTCAAACGCATCACGCAGACCATCACCAACAAAGTTAAATGCAAGTACAGTCAACAGAATCAACAGACCTGCCGGAATCCATACAAACAGATAATTTGTCATAACATAAGAGTCATTAACTGCATTGATAATACTTCCCCAGGAAGCTGCCGGATACTTGATACCAAGTCCCAGGAAGCTAAGGGTTGCCTCTGCCAGAATGACATCACCAAGTCCCATTGTTGCAAACACGATAAGCTGCGGTACTACGTTAGGAATCAGGTGCTTAAAGATTCTGCGGCTTACTCTGATACCGGTTGCTTCTGTTGCCACCATGAATTCCTGTTCACGTAAGGACAGAATCTGTCCACGCACGATACGGGCAATACCTACCCAGCCAATGATACTCATAACGATACATAAGCTGTAGATACGGACTGTTGCACTTGCTCTGTAATGGTCCATAATGGAACCAAGAATCAGGTACAGAGGCATTGCAGGAATACAGTAAATAATATCTACCAGACGCATCAGGATATTGTCTACCCAGCCACCAAAATAACCGGCAATACCACCGATGATGACACCAATCAATACTTCAATAAATACAACAACGAAACCAATCAGCAGAGAGATACGTCCACCGTACATCAGACGAGCCAGCAGATCCATACCATTGGCATCTGTTCCTACCCAGTGATCCTTGGAAGGCTTTGCGTAAGTATCAATAACTCTCGTCTCCTGATTACGCTGAATGATGTACTGACCAGTCTTCTCGGAAATATGATAAGTATCTGTCTCTCCTGCTTCATCAGTATATTCAAAAGACTCTGCGCCTTCTTCAATTGCAAGAATCGCTGTCTCTTTAAAATCTGGTGTTAAGAATACGCCACCTACGACACTGTTAATATTCATGCTTGAGATATAAGCATAATCTGTGCCATCCGTAGTCTTTACCATGGCAGAGTCTTCACCCTCAGATTCCAGCTCATAGGCTGCACCTGCTGCCTCGAATTTCTTTGCCCCTTCACTCATGGCAATCAAAGCATTCTTATAGAAATCATAAGATAATTTCGTATCAGCAGAATATGGTGTGAAAGACATCTTACAGGCAACTGCCATTTCATTGACGATATAGAGCAGCTCTTTGCCTGTTGCATCATCCACAATATAATCCACCCCATCATATTCAAAGTAATTATCTCCAGCTGCAAGCGCCTGTGTATGCTCCTCGGACTTCATTGCCTTTGGGTTCTTCGTTTCTTCTGCACTATAAATCACGTAGGCATTATCCTCCAGCTTTCTGATGCCGATTACAGAGCCGTCTCTGGTCTCCACAATAGACTGATTCTTACCAATAGCAAGGATTGTCTTGGAAAAGATATCACTTGGCAGTATCACATCCTCTGCCTGATACATTTGGAAATCATCAATATAAGTTGCACCTGCATAGTCTTTCTTCATTTCCTCAGTGCGGTAGAATACCTGACTCTGAGAGTAAGGTATGATTGCTCCACCCAGGAAAGAGAACAGGAACATACAGATAATAATTACCATACCGATAATGGCAAGCTTGTTTCTAAGGAAACGCTTTGCTACCAGCATTCCAGGAGAAAGTACCTTAACACGCTGTGCATCGTCTAACTTCATATTCTCATTGTTCTTAACATTTTCTTCGTTAGCCATGTTCTTTCTCCTTTCTAATTTACTCTGACACGAGGGTCAACTACTGCATACAGAATATCTGCGATTAGGTTTCCCAATAAGATCAATACTGCACTGAACAGCATATAGAACATAACAAAAGGAATGTCACCTAATGTAATGCACTGATAGGAAGTATATCCGATACCAGGAATCTGGAACAGTGTCTCTGTAATCAATGCACCGCCAAACAGACTGGGCAGAGTACCACCAAGCAGTGTAATAATAGGAATCAGGATATTACGGAAAGCATGATGGTTAATGACCTTCTTCTCAGGAAGACCCTTCGCACGTGCTGTACGGATATAATCCGCATTCAATACTTCAAGCATATTAGTACGTGTATAACGCATCAGGGAACCGATGCTTACGATAGTCAGTGTCAGCACTGGCATGATCATATGCTTGGCAATATCTAAGAACTGCCCCATAGGACTTAACTGCTGATGCATACGTCCTACGATACCATACAGGTCAAGCCAGTTGAGCTTCACAGCAAAAATCCACTTCAGAATTGTTGCAAAGAAGAAGCTTGGCAGGGATATACCAATCAATGCTATAACCGTAATGGAATAATCTGTCAGTGAATACTGTTTTCTGGCTGCTGCCACACCGGCAGGTATCGCAATGATAATCTCCAGAATAAAGGCAGCCAGTCCTAAAGCGAAGGAATACCAGATAACACTGGCAAACTTCTGTAATACAGGCTGGTTATATAGCCATGAATCACCAAACTGTCCTCTGACAGCCTTAGATGCCCATACGAAATAGCCCTGAATCACACTGTCATCCAGACCGTATGCTGCATTTAACTGCTGTAGCCATTCCTCATAGCTCTTCGCTCCGGGTTTCTGTGATAATTCCATAGCCTTTGTCTCTACGAAAGAGGCAGGCATGCAGCGCATGATGCCATATATAATCATAGATACAAAGAACAGAAGCACTATGGAAATCAATAATCGTTTTACTACAAATTTTTTCATTGTCTTCTCTCCTTACCATTACCTTTCCAAAGGCATTTCGCCAGAGGGCACACCACCCTTTCGCGAAATGCCTTCGTATTTACAGTATAAAGGGGAATATGTATGTAGCATATCCCCCTTTTAGCTGCATGATTCTGTAAAAAGAATTTATTTTTCAGGAATATTAGTTCATTTCAATCTTTTCGATTTCAGCACGATAATTCCAGAAGGATGTAGGATCCTTTACGATAGTGTCTGTATTTACACGTTCAGTACTATAAATCATACATTCCTGTCTCTGGTATATAGGAATTTCTACAGCGTAATCTACGATGTAATCCAATGCTTCCTTATAAACTGCCTTACGGTATTCCTGATCTGTACTTGTACGTCCTTCCATTACAAGCTCATCAAGCTCAGGCTGATAGATTCTATAGTTCTTTGCACTACCGCCTTCGCTGTGGTAAATCTGGAACATATCAGGATCAGGAGTTGCAGACCATGCTGCACACCACATATCAATTGTACCGCCGTTAAGACCATCCCATAACTGTGAAGAATCAGATAAGTCATTGATAGCCATTTCAAAGCCAATAGACTTCAATGCTTCAGATGCTGCTGTCAGGATACCAAAGGAAGGATGATCACCGTTTCCGCCTGCAGGAATTGTAGCTGTACACTCTAATCTGCCGCCTTCAGGAGCTGCTGTCAGCTTACCGTCAGTTACTGTATAGCCTGCTGCTTCAAAGTAGCCAAGTGCTGCATCAAGTGCTGCTGCATACTTCTCGTCTTCTGTCATGCCATCTGTGTAAATTTCGTTACCGTCTACATCTGCAGAGAATGCTACCTTATAATCAGGGTCAGACTTCTGAGGAGCTGCCCAGCTTGTATTTGTAATAGGATAGTTGATAACAGATGCTGCTTCTCCATAGTAGGAGTCAATTACAACATCACGATATGCTGCAATTACAGTTGCAATAGCTTTTCTGAAATCCTTGGAAGCTTCGCTGCCTGCATCATCGCCAACCTTCATTAACTGGGAGTTCATACCGATATAACCATATCCCAGATAATCAGTAAGACATGTAGTGAGCTTATCACCTGATAATTCACCATTACTGTTCTCACCCTTAATCTGAGTCATAACATCCTTGGAAATAGAAGGAGAGGCGATATCTGAAGTTCCCTGTACAACGCCAGGAAGCTTATCAGCTTCAGAAGTTGTCTTCCACTGCAGATTTTTTGTCTTAGGAGCGCCCTTGTAATAGTACTCGTTTGCTTCCATGTATACGATCTTGTTATCATAGCTTACATACTTGTAAGGACCAGCACCCATAGGAGCTGTTGTCTTAGCTCTTACAGAGCTTAAATCACCCTTTGTGAATCCGAACTGGTTGTTGTCATAGTCATATAAACTCTCATCGCCATAGTAATGTAATGGAGATACATACACAGCAAGATTGTAGATAGCTGTAGCATCTACTTCTGTTAAGGTAATACGTACAGAGTTATCTCCAGTCTTCTGGATACCTTCGATGTTGGCAACGGAATCACCTGTCTCTACAGTTGCCTTATAGCTGTCATCAAGGAAAGAGAATAGAGCAGACTCTGCTGTTTCTGTATCGGATAATGTCTGGTAGTCACCATCATACTTAGCTACCATCTCGTCCCACATATCAGCATATGTAGGAGCTTCTGTCCAGGTAGTACCTGTAGAATCACCTGTTACTGAGCCGTCATCGTTCTGTGTAGCAAAGCCCCAGTTTACCATACCGTTAGATACTTCATCCAGACCATCTACTACATAACCGTTTGCTGTACAATAATCAGCAATGCTCTTTGCAAAAGCTTCTCCTGCTGCCGGCAGGTCAGTTTCAAAGAACTTCTTCTGATCATCTTCTGTGTAATATGTGAAATCTGTGTTATCAGCCCCCTTCTCCAGCATTAACTGATAGAGAATGGTAGAACCGTTTCTATATGCATCCAGTCCCTTGATAGGAAGTGCATACAGAGAAGATGTTCCATCATAGGATGGATCAAGATATACATAGTATGAGAAGATAACATCATCAACCGTAAGAAGCTCACCATCTGAGAACTTTACATCATCACGGATTGTAAAGTCATAATCAACTGTACCATCTTCATTCTCGGTAACTACACAGTCAGAAATACCTGTATAAGTATAGTCTGTACCGTTGTAGCTTCTTGTCTCACCTTCGATACCGTTATAAACGATCTCGCCCTGACGGTCATAATCCAGTAAAGACACTGTTGTCAGAAGCCATACATCCTCATCGGGAACTGTCTCACCGAAGAATGGGCTGAACTTCTCGCTTACATCATCATGTGCGATAACGAGAGGTGTGTCTGAACTGCTTGCTGTTTCTGTTGCTGCCTCTGTAGCACCTTCTGCTGCTTCTGTAGCAGATGTTGTCTCAGTAGAAGTATCTGCTGAGGAACCACATCCTGTTAATAAGCCGGCTGCCATTGTACCTGCTAAAAGAACAGCTACAAGCTTGTTTCTTTTTTTCATAACAAAAAATCCTCCTTGTTCATATATATGCTTAACCATTTGACACAGCCTGTACCGTTGTCAAAGGGAAAAACCTGATGTCTATATCTATTCCAGCTTATTCTGAGACTGCTCTGTCCTTAGTCCCGCATAAGTTCTGTCATAGTACCTGCCAAATACTACACATACTATAATATAGGCAATTAAAACTCCTGTATACAGGAATTCTTTTCCTGTCTGCATATCACTTCTATGGATGACCATATAGATAATATCAAGTATGACACTGATAATCGTCATTACCATGGAACCGATACAGGAACGGCGCATTCTGGCAAGTCCTGTTTCATACTGGGCTGTCTGCATACGCAGAGGATCACTCCAGTAGCTGAATGCTCCTACCAGAAAATAAAATACCGGAAGGAATGTGAACAGGTAAGGATAGAGTACCCAGAAGGTTCTGGAAGAATCCTGATTGACCATGCCTGCTGCCACCTGCAATATCAGCAGCACTGCTGCAAATACCATATTGAGCCAATTGCTCTTTTTCTTCTCCTGTTCAGTAAAAGGCAATATATAATAAGTACCTGTATAACAGATATCATCCACAACTCTGCCCTTACCATTCAGTCTGGCATTCCATGAGTAATCATCCTTAAATCTATTCTTTATCATATCTTTCCTTCTATAAAATAATGATTGTTAGCTGGCTTTGTGACGTTAGCACTTTATTGTGGCAAATTTTCTCCTTATATGCAAAAAAAGTGCTTATAGACTCCTTTGTCCATCGCACTTAGTTTATATTTAGAAATACAATTGTTCGTCTGTTGCAAACAACTGATATTTATTATACATAGTTGAAAACTTTTGTCAACAAGTGTCTGAGTGATATATTTTAGCATAAATATAACGTTTTTTCAAGATATGTGGTTATTATTATTCAATGTACTTTACTTTTTCACCGTTTTCCTGCATATTCATTCTTTCATTAAATTTTTCTTTTTTGAAATAAATACAATATTATGTACTATTTTGTCGTAAAAAATGGCAATTACCGAATAAATTCCCGGTAATTGCCACTTAGAATCTACTATATTATTAGTTCAGACCAAGCTGAGCCCAACTGGATACTCCGATAATCGGAAGTGCAAAGTTGGTATATGCTGCGGACTGCGCTGTATCAATATACTTGAATACATCATAAATCTGCTTTGGAGTGGAAGCCCATCCATTTGCATCACAGTTATAGAGACCGCAGGCAATCTTATCACTTGCCTTTTCATAAGGAGAATCTACCATTCTGTGTACGATAAATGCCTTGATATAAGGATTCTGTGCAGCCAGCTTATATGCATATGCAAAAGATGCCGCCTGTACTGCTTCGCCGCCATTCATGGAATTGAAGAGAATCTCAGATATCATGATATATCTTACCTGACCTGTTGGAGACAGATAAGTTGGCTGGCTCATATAATTTGTGAATACTTCCATATTGGTCGGGTTGATCATTCTGGTATTGGCTGTATGATCAATAAGGTTCAATGCCTTATAATTAGCCGGCATATCCCAGAACTTGGATGCTGTCAGTGGTACCGGATGTGGATGCCATGCAACACCCCAGTCAATATTACCATGGGAAGCCACATCTACCGTAAATGCGTCAATGAACTTCTTTGCTCCGTACTGGTTAGCTGTACCATCTTCCCAGGTCCAGCGCTGGTCAATACAGGTAAGTACTCTTGCATTGGCATTGGTACTCTTGATTGCCGTGTAGAACATACGGAACGCCTTCTCATATTCGAGGGTAAATGCAGTTACATTATAGTTGCCTGCGTAATACCATGGATTATTGTTATTTACTTCATTACCAATGATCCAGTTAGATACCAGTCCTGTTGCGGCATTGCTGTATCTCTCTGTCAGAAAAGCCATAACTGCTTCCAGGGATTCTGCGCCCTGCTGCTCATCTGTATTGAATGCATAATGACGGTATCCCGCCTTTCTTGCACCTGGTTTTACTGTCATGGCAGTTGCTGCATTGTAGTAGTTGACTACATTCATGGTAACTTCTACATTCTGTGTAGCAAATAAAGTCATGACCATATCATACTCTGCTACGACTGCCTGATTGAAATTATAAGGCTTACCATTATAAGTATAGGTAATATAACCTGTTACAGAGGGCTCGAAAAATCTGTCAATTGCAATTTCGTAGCTCGCATGCTGTACTCCCAGTGCTGCCAGATCCAGAATTGCTGCATTATCTGCTGTAACACCCTTGATGGATGTTGTTACCGGATTCGCTGCTGTCTTCGTTGCTACTGCTTCCGGATTCGTAATATAGAATTCCGGGCTGACAGCTACATATTTGCCGCCTGTTTTTACTGCTACAACGAATTTAGCATATAATTTGGATGCTGCTGTTCCCTGATCCAGTGTCGTTACAAAAGTTAATGCCGTAGCCTTGGCTGTCTGAGCACAGAAGTCAGTTCTTGCGCCAATTGCATTTTCATAGGGCTGTAAAGCAAATAAATAATAATTGTTATCATCACTTGGTGTCGTTGCTGAAGCACTTGCTGTTACAGTTACCTGATTGGCTCCACTGATGATACACTGACTGATCGTTACTGTTGTTGCTGCTGATACGGTCATCTGCATCATGCATACCATAATCAGACATAATGCGCCCCATAAAGTTAGTTTTTTTCTCATTATACCCTCCAGTTGTCTTAAATGATTAGTTTAATCCCAAATCGGCCCAGCTTGTAGCACCGATGATTGGCAGAGCAAAATCTGTATAGGCTGTATTGCCTGTGTCCATGTATTTGAATACATTGTATGCGTACTTAGGTCCTGCCTCTGTTCTGATACCTACAGCCATACCGTCAGATACGATTTCTGATGCATGGTCTACCTGTCTGTGGATGATAACACCTTCAATAAATGGATTGGATGAGGTCAGCTTATATGCATATACCATAGCTGCTGCCTGAATTGTTTCATCTGTAGGAATCTGTGCATTATAGGAAGTGAAGCCCATCTCAGAGATCAGAATATGTCTTGCATTTCCGTTTGGTGCCAGCATTGTTGGCTGTATCATATGATTGGTCAGTACATCTACATTTGTAGGATTGATCATCTTGGAGTTATCTGTATGATCGATCAGTTTCAGTCCTGCGTAAGCTGCCGGCATATTCCAGAACTGGCAGTTATATAATGGCACTGGATGAGGATGGATAGATACACCCCAGTCAATATTACCTGTCTGGCTGATATTTGTTGCAAAATTATCAAGAATTTTCTTAGCTGCGTACTGATTGGGTGTTCCATCTTCAAAGTTCCAGCGCTGGTCAATATTTAAGAATACTCTTGCTCCTGCATTCTGACTCTTGATTGCGTTATAGCACAGACGGAACTCTTTTGCATACTGTGCTGCAAAAGCATCTGCACTCATGTCACCGGCATAATGCCAGGGTGAATTATTGTTAATCTCGTTACCGATGATCCATGTATGAATTGTTCCCTTTGATCCTGAATATCTGTTAGCCAGGAAAGACATCAGTGCTTCGATCTTCTCTGCGCCGCCCTGTTCAGCAGTATTAAATGCGTAGCAGTTCTTGCCGGCTACACGTCCTGTAGGAAGGATCAGATCTGCTGTTGCAGAATTAAAGGAATTTTTAATGATCATAACTACATTACAGCCTGCATTGGCAAACTTCTGGCAGACAACATCATACTCAGTAACAACACCTGAGTTAAAGCTGTATGTCTTACCATTATAAGTATAGTTCGTACCACCTGCTGTAAAGAATCTGCTGATATCCAGCTCGTAGGATGCATAACCTGCTCCAAGGCTGCTTAACTCATCGCTGTATCTCCAATCTGCAGTCAGTCCCTTCTTTGATCTGACAGGATAGCCTGTTGCCTTGGTTGCTAATGCTTCCGGGTTCGTAATATACATTTCATTGCTGACAGGTACGAATAAGCCTCCCTGTCTGGTTGTTACAACAAATCTGGAATACAGCTTGTTTCCTGCACTGTTATAATCCAGAGTAGTTGTAAAAATAGCTGTCTCTGCTGCCGGTGCAGATGCACAGAAATCTGCTCTTGCACCTACCTCTGTCTGATATGGCTTTAACTCGAACAGATAATAGACACCATCATCTGATGCCGGTACTGCTCCGGTAGCCACAACTGTCACCGTGTTACCTGCTATCGTACAGCTGTTGATTGTTACTGTTGCATTGCCAGCAGCACATACAGTCATCTGCATCAACATGGCAAACAGCATGACGAGAGCAAGTCTAAAGCTCCATCTTCTTTTCATTTGAATTCCCTCCATGTTTTTTACGGGCAATTATGTCTACCTTTTATGTTTTTGCGCCCTCATTATTGATATATACAGTTAAAAGTATATCATTTTCAGAAATTTTACGCAATGTTTTGTATACATAACAAATCTTATTTTTCTTTAATATAGGTCACAAACTGGTTATCGTTCTCTTCAAACCACTGTGTTGAGTCATTCATTCCCTTCTTATATATAGTTCCCGTTGCAGGGTCCATCACCACAATGTTCTGCTCATTAAAGCCGATGACCAGCACTGCGCTGTTATCATTAAGCGAGATCAGTACCGGTATATCCTGATTCACGTAGTAAAGGACTGCATCCAGACTTACTCCGCTTAACTCCAGTATCCGTGCATCATTCATTCCCTCAGCCAGAATCTCCGTTGCTGTCATGCCCTGATCCAGTAATGGCTGTGCTTTTCTTGCAGTTCCCGCATAACTTAGTATCGTCTCCAGACACACTGCGAGCTGTGAAGTCTCTGTATCTGCCTGTGTACCTGTAATCACCATGATCTGATTTCTTGTGCTGCGGGCAGTCTTCTTCCAGATATACTCTCCATTTTCATTGACTACAACGCCATTCAGCGAATATGCCATATTAATCGCATCTGACGGATGGGAGAACGTTCCCATGACACCATCTTTACCATATACATAGTAGCGCAGAATGGGCTGCTCTATATGCACCAGCATGTCCTTGGAGCCTTCATATAACACTTCCTTTGGCTTCGTATATTTCAGACTCTTAGTCTCAATGGTACTTTTTACAACGATCTGTACGATTGATTCATACTTCTGAGTCGTTACTGTCTCCCAGCTGTTATAACCATTTTCTTCCACAATATTATTCACAATCTGATCGTCTGAAACCTGTGTATACAGGCTCTGTTCATCCTTCTGCACACGCTTGAGCGTAATCAGATTGTCATTTACCGTACTTCCTGTTACATAGATTCCATCCTGATGATAACTCTTGAGTATTTCGCCCTGCTCATTCTGAATATAGACAGCATACATGGGAAATGTAATAGAACCGGAAGAATCCCTGATAATATCGCCATACTCTGCGACTCCATAGATCAGATCTTCATTCATAAAACCAAGCGGCATCATTCTGTTATTACCAGTCGCCGTAATCTCCCTGGTATTGCCCGTATTCAGATTCATCAGAATCAGTTTCGTACAGTCATAGGCATCTGCTGAATTCTGCCATACCAGCATTTCCTCTTTCTGGGATACCTGGAAACTGCCTTCCTGTACCTGTGTTGCAATCTCCGTATAGGAGCCCTCCGGCAGATTAATAGCCAGAATAGAACCATCCAGATACAGATACAGAATACCGCTCTTATTTACAAAGGACAGCTGTTCTACATCAGCCTTGAGCACAGCATACGCTTTATTACAAGGTATAAATATCTGTTCTTCTATGGTATTGAGCATACCATTGTATTCATATACCAGTATTCCCACAGTGCCTTCATGACTTCCACGGTTCATATATCCATATACCATGAAAGTCACATTTCCTGTCTCATCTACATTCAGAATCTTAATACCATGATGGTCATATATTGTTCTGATATCGTACTGTCCTGATTTCTCCTCATAAAAGCTGAACAGATAAGCCATTTTCTTATCCGCGGCATGATAACAGAATAACTGATTTTCATTGACAAAAGCCAGGTTGCTTCCTCCGTCACTTTCCATCATCTGCACATCACTCTCACGAATACCCAGCATGATCTTATTACTTGCATAGACGTCTGCCTGTGCATCAAAGATCTGGTTCATCGTTCGCTCAAAATCCAGCAAATACATTCTGTCAGAGGTATAACGCACCCGGTAGAACTCACTGATATTATAATATCTGCTCTGACCGTCAGCCCTGATCATTGCCATATAATTTACCCTGATAGAAGCTGTCTGCGCATCAATTTCACTCACAATAACATCAGAATCCGTTACCTGGGCTACCGAAAGTCCCGCCCATGCTACCTGACTCAGGCTGCTGTGAATATCTACTCTGGCAAGTGTCGTATTATCGCCCTTGGAATTGGATTCCATATACGTACTCAGCTCATTCACTCTGTCAGGATCAAAGGTCTTCTCATGAAACTCTCTTACAAAAGCAAGCTTCTCATCCAGATGATAATCGTCTGCATCCATAATTCTTGTATAATACCGGATTGTTTCCCCCTGCGTAGTCACCAGAAGTATCCAGTTATATTCTGTATTCTGCTCGATCAGATCCTTTATGGTTATACTTGCAGAGATGCTCTTGTCATTCTCCTGATAACCTGTGACCTTCGTTTTTTCTACCAGTCTGGTTCCATCAATGCTGCGCACTTCAAAGGTCAGCTCATCAATCGTGTTTCCATATTTATCTATTGTAAAAGACAAAGACCGGTTCTCCCCCAACGGAGTCAGCGTATCCCGCATGAAACAGCCGTCTACCTCCTGTCTGAGACCATGAAGCGTATTAAAAGTCTCCCCTCCTCTGGTCATTTTTACGATAGGAAGAGAAGCATTACTCATCTCCGAAGTCATATCTGCATTTCCCTGATTGTATACATTGCTGCCAATAAACAGCGTTATCACAAAAACACAGATACATACAATGATTTTGATAATGGTTTTTCTCATGCTTGTCCTTTCTCCAACAGATTGCGCAGTGTAGGATTCACCTGCAGGAAATCAACCAACTCCTGTACAGACTCTCCCCTGGATGCCTTATTCTCATATCTCATAGCTGTCTTCTTCACTGCGCGGATCAATATATTCTTAGGTGTATGTTCCATATCAATAAACTCCAGAATCTGGGTATCATATCCCTGTTCTTCCAGAAGATCTGCCCTGATTGCATCTGTAAGCAGTGCTGCCATTCGTTCTTTGATCAGCCCATATTTTGTAGCCGCCTCCAGCTCCTTGCAATGTATCTGTCTGTTCAGTTCATGCTGACAGCAGGGAACCGATAAAATAACCCTGGCATTCCACTTGACTGCCTTAGCCAGTGCATAGTCCGTTGCAGTATCGCAGGCATGCAGTGTCACTACCATATCTACCTCATCAACGCCCTGGTAAGTGCTGATATCTCCCACATGAAAAGTCAGTCCATCATAACCGTATTTCTGACTTAACACATTACACTTCTCTATCACATCTTCCTTTAAATCTAATCCTATGACTCGTATATCATAATTATTCAATATTTTTAAATAATAATAAAGAGCAAAGGTCAGATACGATTTGCCACAGCCAAAATCAATAATGGTTAATGCCCTGTCTTTTGGCAGACTGGGCAGTATATCCCTGACAAATTCCAGATATCTGTTAATCTGACGGAATTTATCATACTTGGCATGTACAATACGTCCTTCCTCAGTCTGCACGCCCAAATTTACCAGAAAAGGCACACTGATTCCCTCTTCAAGAATATACTGTTTTGTCTTATTGTGATTCAGATTACTAACCGATACATTCCGTTCTTCTTTCTGCTGCCTGCGCTTTATGGTTACTTTGCCTTTTTTACTCACTAATACTGTAATATGTTCCTTTGCCGTATCCATCTCGATCTGTTTGAAATCCTGTGCAAGCTCTACCATATAATCAGGCAGTTTATCCGGCTCCAGATTCGTATGGTATGCCTTATTATTGCTGAATCGCTCTGCCTGATAGATCAGCTTGTCCTTCATAACGACAGGACGCAGTTTTACCTTACTGACCTTCTCTTTGTCTCTGGGATTACTGGCAATGATTCCCGTAAAGATCACCTGATTCTCTATCTGTTGTGCCATCAGCAGCTTTAATGTATCCATAATGTTCCTCTCTTCCGTTCCTGTCTGTTCCTTTACCAATTCACATCACTCTGAATAGATACTATATTACTGCAATTACAGGCAATCCGCAAGATTGCAGTTATAACCTGATTGGAAACTGCAATCTCGCATTTATGCCTTACTTCTAAAAAAGATAATATTTTTTCCTTTTATTTCGTCTTTTCAGTATTTCATAGTATACCAGCACTGTGATCAGTTCTCTGATCCAGGGCCATTTATCTTCTTCCTGTTCCTGATTCAGCTTCGCCTCTTCCTGCTTTATTGTGGTCATGATACTGTCTATAAACCGTTCCAGCTGCCATCTGTCAGGATACTGGTCATAGATCATACTCCCGTCATAATCCATACGATCCAGCATCTGACTGATCCGAACCTGATATTTTTTAGCATAAGAAGGATACATCTGCTGCAGATATTCCAGATCCCCGGCTACTGCATCTGCATCCATCTGTCCCAAGTCCCCATACTGTGAATATGCATGATAAAAAGGAAGCGCCCTACGATAATCCATGGCATTGTCTCCCTGCCTTTTTATGATTATCATATGCGCTTCCGTATTTTTGGTGTTACTATGTGTTATCTGAGTTGTGCCGCATTAATTCTTGTGATAGATCTCATCAATGCTGCCTCTGCTCTGGCTACGTCAACATTTGCTCTGCTGCGCAGTCTTGCCTCAGCACGTTCTCTTGCCGCCTTGGCACGCTCTTCATCAATCTCTCCAGGCCACTCAATGACTTCTGCCAGAATGGTGACTTCATCCTGTAGAATCTGTACAAATCCGGCATGAAGTGCTGCACTCTTTGTCTGGTCGCCCTGCGTAATTCTAAGAATCCCCGGACTTACGATTACCGTGAGCGGCGCATGTCCTTTGTAAATACCAATCTCACCCTCTGTCGTATTGAATTCTACCATATCTACATCTTCGTTATAGAATTCACGATCCGGTGTCACAATTGTAAGTTTGAACTTCTCTGCCATCTGCTCACCCCTTACCTGGCACGGGCTACTACATCATCAATAGTTCCGGCATTCAGGAAATGGCCTTCCGGGATATCATCATGTTTGCCTTCCAGAATCTCCTTGAAACCTCTGATTGTTTCTGAAATTGGCACATACTTACCATCTACACCGGTAAACTGCTCTGCAACGTGGAATGGCTGGGACAGGAATCTCTGTATCTTTCTGGCACGGCTTACGACCAGCTTATCATCTTCTGAAAGCTCATCCATACCCAAAATTGCGATAATATCCTGTAATTCCTTATATTTCTGCAGAATCTGCTGTACGCCTCTGGCTACCTGATAATGTTCCTCACCTACGATACGTGGGTCCAGGATTCTGGATGTAGACTCCAACGGGTCTACAGCAGGATAAATACCAAGTTCTACAATAGAACGGGACAGAACCGTAGTTGCATCCAGATGGGCAAATGTCGTTGCCGGTGCAGGGTCTGTCAAGTCATCCGCAGGAACATATACAGCCTGTACAGATGTGATGGAACCATTCTTGGTAGAAGTGATTCGCTCCTGCAAAGCACCCATTTCTGTCTGTAATGTAGGCTGATAACCTACTGCTGAAGGCATACGTCCAAGCAATGCGGATACTTCACTACCAGCCTGTGTAAATCTGAAAATATTATCAATGAATAAAAGGACATCCTTGCCGCCTTTGTCACGGAAGTACTCTGCCATAGTAAGTCCTGTCAGACCTACACGCATTCTGGCTCCGGGTGGCTCGTTCATCTGTCCGAATACCATGGTCGTTTTGTTAATAACGCCTGAATCTGTCATTTCATGATACAGGTCATTACCCTCACGGGTACGCTCACCTACACCGGTAAATACAGAATATCCACCGTGCTCTGTAGCGATATTTCGAATCAGCTCCTGAATCAGGACTGTCTTACCTACACCAGCACCACCGAACAGACCAATCTTACCACCCTTCTGATAAGGGCAAAGAAGGTCTACGACTTTGATACCGGTCTCCAGCAGTTCTGTCTCTGTTGACTGCTCCTTGAATTCAGGTGCAGGTCTATGAATCGGTTCATAGCCTACGCCTTCTGGAACAGGTTTATTATCAATGGGTTCACCAAGTACGTTAAACATACGTCCCAGTGTATTTTCTCCTACCGGCACGGTAATGGGCGCTCCTGTTGCCTGCGCATCCATTCCTCTCATCAATCCGTCAGTAGGTCCCATGGCGATACATCTTACCGTATCATCACCCAGATGCTGTGCTACCTCGACTGTCAGATTGGAACCATCCGTGCGAGTGATCCTGATTGCTTCATTGATCTGTGGAAGTTCCCCTTCTTTGAACTTAATATCGAGTACGGCACCGACAACCTGTGTAATCTTACCAATTACTGTCTTATCTGCCATTTTCTACCTCTTTCTTATATTATCATTTTATTGTGCGGGTAAGCTTACCCTTATGAAATAGCCTCCGCACCTGCGATGATTTCTGTTAATTCCTGTGTAATCGAGCTTTGACGGGCTCTATTATAAAGGAGCGACAGTTTACTGATCATATCATCAGCATTGCTGGTAGCAGAATCCATAGCCTGCATTCTTGCTCCATTCTCACTTGCTACAGATTCGATAAGTGCTCCATAGATCAGGCTTGTAATATACTTGGGAATAATCAGATCAATCGCTTCCTCACACTCCGGTTCAAATTCCATCACTGCCTGATGATCCTCACTCTGTGGACGGTCATCCTCTACTTTTACAGGCAGAAGCTTCAACAGGGTTGGAACATGCGTCACTGTATTTTTAAATCCGGTGTAAGCAACATAGATCTCTCCGATTCTGCCTGCAGCGAACTCTTCCAGCAGATTCTTGCTTATTTCCATTGCATCAGAATACATTGGTTCATCAATTACCTCTGAATAATCCGCTGCAATTGTATAACCAAGCCTTGCCAATGCATCCCTGCCCTTTGTACCTATCGTATAGAGCAACAGATCTTCCTTCTTGAAATCACTGTTTTTGATCAGTTTCACAATGTTAGAGTTATACCCTCCGGCAAGTCCTCTGTTAGCAGTAATGACAATAACCGCCTTCTTAGTAGATTCTCCAGCCATCAGGAACGGATGGTTCACTGTCCCTGCTTTGGACAGCATAGATGCCACCGTATCATACATGCAGGAGAAATATGTCTTGGACTTCTCCGCACGCCCCTTTGCCCTCTGCAGCTTTACAGTGGATACCAGCTTCATCGCTTTCGTAATCTGCTGTGTACTCTGTACAGAGCTCTTACGCCTTTTGATGTCTCTCATGGAAGCCATAAGAAAACTCCTTTCTTGTCAGAAGACATTAGTGAAATCTCTTCTTGAACTCTTCGATTGCTGTAACCAGTGTTTTTTCTGTCTCGTCAGAAATTACCTGCTCCTCCTTGATTGCCTGTGGAACCTGAGGATACTGTGTATCCAGGAACTCAAAGAATTCACTTTCAAATCTTGTAATATTCTCTACAGGTACATCCAGAAGATATTTCTTGGTTGCTACATACAGGATAATAACCTGATACTGTACAGGCATTGGCTTATACTGAGGCTGCTTTAATACTTCCTTGATTCTGACACCCTGTTCCAGCTTCTCCTTGGTATCTGCATCCAGTTCGGAACCAAACTGTGCAAAAGATGCCAGCTCACGATACTGTGCCAGCTCAACACGGATTGGCGCTGCAATCTTCTTCATTGCCTTGATCTGTGCGGAACCACCTACTCGTGATACGGATAAGCCGGCATTAACAGCTGGTCTGAAGCCTGAATTGAACATTTCTGTCTCCAGATAGATCTGACCATCTGTAATAGAGATAACATTGGTTGGGATGTATGCAGATACATCTCCTGCCTGTGTCTCAATAATAGGAAGTGCTGTCAGGGAACCTCCGCCGTATTCATCACTCATACGAACAGCTCTTTCAAGCAGTCTGGAATGCAGATAGAATACGTCACCAGGATATGCTTCACGGCCGGGTGGACGTCTCAGAAGCAGGGAGAGTGTACGGTATGCAGTAGCATGCTTACTTAAATCATCGTAAATGACAAGTACATCTTCTCCATTCTCCATCCATTCCTCACCGATTGCACAGCCCGCATACGGTGCTATATACTGTAACGGTGCCAATTCACTCGCAGTAGATGCTACTACAGTAGTGTAAGACATAGCTCCGAACTCTTCAAGAGTCTTCACAATTGTTGCAACAGTAGATGCTTTCTGACCGATTGCAACATAAATACATTTTACATTTTGTCCCTTCTGGTTGATGATCGTATCAATGGCAATTGCCGTTTTACCGGTCTGTCTGTCACCAATGATAAGTTCACGCTGTCCTCTTCCGATAGGCACCATGGCATCAATTGCCTTAATACCAGTCTGTAATGGGGTATCAACAGATTTTCTGGTGATAACGCCGGAAGCGACTCTTTCGATCTGACGATATTTGGCTGTCTGGATAGGACCTTTACCATCAATTGGCTGTCCCAGTGCATTCACTACTCGTCCAAGCATTGCATCTCCTACAGGTACTTCTACTACTCGTCCCGTAGTCTTTACAGTGTCACCTTCATTGATACTGCTGGCACTTCCCAATAATACTGCACCAACATTATCTTCCTCCAGGTTCATGACCATACCATATACTTCACCGGGGAATTCCAAAAGTTCACCCTGCATTGCTTTCTCAAGTCCGTGCACACGGGCAATACCATCTGCTACCTGAATAACTGTACCCACATCGGATACTTCCAGGTCAGAAGCATACCTCTTAATCTGATCCTTAATCACAGAACTGATTTCTTCTGGTCTCAAATTCATATGGATCTTCGCACCTTTCTTGTTTATTTCATCATAGTTCTATACCAGCTGGATTGCCATAAGCTCCCGCTCCATTTTATCCAGCTTTGTACGAATACTGCTGTCTACTACACGATCTCCGATTCGAATGATCATACCGCCGATCAGCGTAGGATCAACTGTATAATTACATTCAATCTGCTCATAATCCGTGGTATCCAACAGACGCTTTTCGATATCCTCTTTCTCCTGTGCGGATAAATCAACAGCAGTTGTTACATCCACTGTACCGATATGGTTGTATTCCTTCACTTCCGCAATAAAAGTATCCAGAATTTCTTCAATCTTTCCATATCTGTCCTTATCCACGATGGTAATGAGGAAACCGAGCAGCTCATTATCTATTCTGCCGCGAAAGATATTTTCAAGTGCAGCTTTTTTCTCTTCCTTGGGAATCTTTGGATGATTCATAAATTTATGAAACTCCTCATTATCCTTCAGAATCTGCAGAAGGCTCTCTACCTCCTGTCTGAAGCTGACCGTCTGATTCTCTTCTATGGCAAGTTCAAATAACGCATCTGCGTATGTTTTGGAAATCAGCTTAGCCATGTGCTATCACCTATTTCTTTCAATGTTTCCTCAATGAGTTCATGCTGTGCATTGGCATCTATATTCGCTGCAACAATCTTTGCTGCCATAACAGATGCAACTGCAACCATTTCGCGTTTTACCTCATCTGCCATCTTCTTCTTTTCAAGCTCTGCCTCTACTTTGGCCCGATCCACGATCTTTACAGCTTCTTCCTTAGCCTCTGCGACAATTCTTGCTTCATTCTCCATGCCGCGTTTACGGGCATCTGCAAGAATTGCTTCGGCTTCTTTTTCTACTGCTGCCAGCTTCTCTTCATAGAGCCTGCGGCTCTCCTTGGCACTTTCCTGATCCTGCGCAGCCTGTTCCAGTTCACCTTTTATCTTATTCTGTCTGTCCTGAAGCATTTTTCTTACAGGATTGAACAGATAATGTGATGCAAACATAAAAAGAAAGAACATGGCTATGATCATCAGGGATGCATCTGCAAGAAGCTGAAAATCCAGATCGAACAAACGGCTTAATCCTTCCGTTTCAGTAGCAAGTATCATGCTGTAAGCCTCCTTTCTTCATTTTTACTCCTAAGTTCAGGCTTAGGGAACTAAAGGCTTAACGAATAACAGAAGCATAGCGATCAACAGACCATACAGACCTGTTGTCTCGGCAACTGCCTGTCCAAGAAGCATGGTAGATGTAATATCTGATTTTGCTCCCGGATTTCTACCTACTGCTGCTGCTGCATGTCCTGCTGCGATACCCTGACCAACACCAGGTCCGATACCGGCGATAACTGCCAGACCTGCGCCGATTGCTGAACAACCTAAGATAAAGTTTGAATTAAATTCCATGTAATAGTTCCTCCTTATGTTATAAATTATCCTTCAATTGCATTATTAATGTATGTCATAGTCAACATACTGAATACATACGTCTGAATTGCTCCTGAGAACAAATCAAAATACACATGAAGTGCTGCAGGCCATGCTGTAGCAATAAATCCCAACAATCCATAGATCAATGCCATCATAACTGTTCCCGAAAGGACATTGGCGAACAGACGCAAAGACAGAGAAATCGGTACTGCGATATCCCCGATGACATTGATTGGCGCCCAGATAGGCCATGGATCACACAGTCCCTTAATGACACCTGATACCTTCTGATACTTGAACTTATTAAATGTGATCAAGGTAAAAGTAATCAGACCTAATGCAAGTGTTACACCATAATCTGCTGTTGGCGGTCTAAGTCCAAACAGTCCCGATATGTTGCTCAACAGTATGAACATGAAGAGAATACCGATATAGTTGGCAAAAGCGGCTCCATTCTTACCCATGACACCATTTACCATGCCATCAAGCTTCTCCACGATCAGTTCCACCACATTCTGAAAAGCACCTGGGACTTCACTTGCATGCTTAACCGCCCGATTTGCGCATAGACAGAAGATGACCAGCATCATCATTACTATGAACAGGCATACATGCGTGGTTGTTATCCATACTGTATGACCAAAGAAACTGTACTGGAATACTCCATGTATCATAAAATCTATATCATCAGCCGTGGATAACAAAATTCCTGCTTCCATAAACTCACCTCCTGTTTCTATTCTTTATTCAGTTTTTCCTTTCCTGTGGGACAGCTTTGCAAAAAGCGGCTGTATATATGCAGATACTTTAAGTCCAATGATTCCTACAAATGCCGCTATAGGGCTGCCTGCTTCAGTTATCATCAAAACCCCAAGCACAAGAATCACTGCAAGATAACGTATGATGCTGTGCCTTACCACTGCTGCCTGCGCCCCTTTTTCACCCCGATCCAGCACATGATCCAGGACATATGCCATATGCCATGCCATGCCAAGTGCAGTCAGAACCCCGATCCAGAGTCCTATGGTATAGTTTAGCTTATCTGCAGCAAGGAAGACGCCTACTATTTCACTGATTATACCACATACAATGATTCCAAGCATTAACCCTGGCAGTGCACTATTGATGTCTCGAAGTCTGTGCATTTCTTCCATCTCCCTTTTTGCTGATTAGAACATGGTCAGTCTGCCCTTTCTCTTTCGCAAGCCTGCTTCTTACAGACGCATAATCATTATTTGAAGTATCCTTATTTTCATACACTTTTCGTGCCAAAATAAAAATATTCCGAAATCCTGCCAATGCACCTACAAAAAAAAGCAGAACAAAAAGAAATTCCGTTCCTAACCTCTGATCCAGATACCACCCCAGAAATGAACATAATGCGATAGGAACAAGCATCGTTATGCCAAATTGTGTAACCAGTGCAAATGACTGGTATACCTTAGACCGATCTTTCTTCCCGTCTCTCATTTTCTGCTCCCTTCTTTCGATATCTGAATATAATTATACAGACTTTCACTTTTTCTGTCTAGCAAATGACTGTTTTTTTCGTGTTATTTATTCTGTTTTTATTATTTGTACAATTATACCAACTAATTATGTTTATATTGCCCATGTGAACACATTTTTAATCCTGATTTTGTCCACATCTACTTGTAATGCTTCCCCAAATGCGATAAAATAACCCCAAAATTGAAAGGAGAACGTACCCTATGAAGGATAATCCTGTACTTTATCGGAAACGAATGATTCCTGAAGAATGTGTTTTATTAAAAGATGATAAGATTCTTGAACTTACAGATGACATTATCATTACCAAATGGAACACCCTCAAACCCAAGAGAGAACTGCATCATGGATTCTCCTGCTATTTTCTCAAACACGGATTTAAAGTCAGTAAATTCTACAGAGCTGATAATACTCTTATGTACTGGTACTGCGACATTGTAGATTATGATTATCAGGAAGATACCAACAGTCTTATTGTTACAGACCTGCTTGCTGATGTTGTTGTCTATCCAGATGGATTTACCAAGGTTCTGGATCTGGATGAGCTGGCACTTGCAGCCGAGAGGCAGCTATGTGATTCCTCTAAGATCACACTTGCACTGCGCCATGTGGACTCGCTGCTTCGCATTATTTACGAAGATAAATTTGATGCACTGACTTCTTATATAGAAAAATGGGATAAGGAATAATCCTCATCCCATTTATTATTTATTTTACCTGTATGAGAATTGCTGAAAGGTTGTCCCGCTCTCCCCGCTGTTTGCTTCTGGAAGCCAGCCCTTTTAGTATCTCCTGCATACTTGCTGTATTCTGTTTATACGTCTGTGATGTCCATTCTAACATCTGCATGTCTTCATAACAGGTTCGATACAGTACTTCCTGTGGAGGTTCATGCCAAAATCCATCTGTACACACAAGAAATGCCGCATCGTCCGGCATTTTACCAGCCTGAAATGCCGGCTGTAGTGTTTCATTCACACCTATACACTGCAACAACACGCTTCTTCTGCTGTCATTTTTTGCCTGTTCCGGTGTCATATGTCCAAGCTCCACTTCTCTTGCCACGTAAGTCTGATCCTTTGTCAGAATCTTCGTGTCCTGTCCTGCAAATTCATATATTCTGCCATCACCCACATGCAGTATATAATACCTCTGACCTGTCAGAAGTATCGCAGTGAGAGTCGTACCCAGATTCACACCCTGTTTATGTCCATATTTTCTGATCTTCTCATTACACTCTAAAGCAATCCTGTTCCATGTATCTGCAAGTGCATTGGCAAATACTTCCTCTGTATGGCTTTGCTCCAGAAGTTCAGGCAATTTCTCTTCATACCATTTCTCATAGGCTCTTACCACTGTTGCACTTGCCAGCTCTCCCTGCTGTAGACCGCCCATACCATCACATACTACTGCAAATGCAGTCTTATGCATACCAATATCAGCAATCCTGATCATAAGGCTGTCCTGATTTACAGTCTTTACAATTCCGACATCCGTATATGCTGCGCCATAAAATTTTCTCATCATTAATAGAATATATGTCCCCCAATCCGCAATCCGGTCAAGCCTTCTATCGGAGTTCTGAAATATACACACTGTCCTACATTCGTGATACCGCTCATTGCTTCATCGGCTGCCTGATAGCAGCTGGCTGTTGCCTTGTTGTTTGCCAGTGCCAGTGCCAGTCGTCCGCTTGCTACCGGTGAGAACTGCTTATTCTGATAGATAACCCCCACAACTGTATTGGGATATCTTGAACTCAGCACACGGTTAATGACAACTGCACCTACTGCGACCTGTCCTGCATAAGGTTCGCCTCCTGCTTCACAATAGATCAGATTCGCAAGCAGATAACGGTCTCCCTCTTCAAATGTAACTTCTGAAATATCACGCCATGCAGACTGTGCTGCCAGTCTGGATAAGGCAAGCTCTTCCTCATACTGCTTCTGCAGGGCTGCAATATCATTCTCCTGTTGTGAGATCATATCCTCAAGCTGGTCTATGGTCGCCTCTGCATCCTGTATCTGGCTGGCATAGTTAGCCACACTGTTAGCTGTCTGTTTCACCTTCTCAGAAGCCTTACCCTGTTCTTCCTGGGTCTGTTCATGCAGCTCTTCCAGACTCGCCAGTTCCTCTTCCAGACGGCTCTGTGTCTCTTCTACCTGGCGTCTTGCTTCCTGATATTGCTCCAACATACGGCGGTCATAGCTGTGCAGTCTCTCCACATACTCACTTTTACTCAGAAAATCACTGAAACTTCCTGCATTGAACAAAAGCTCCAGATAATTGTCATTTCCCCGTTCATACATGTACTTAATACGAATCTTCATGGCAGCATACTGCTCATCCTGAATGCGTACAGCTTCTGCCAGCTCATCCTGAGTCCTGGAGATTTGTGCTTCTTTATCCGTAATGTTCTGTTCCAGCCCCTGTAGCTTAGTTCCAATCTGTTCCAGATCATCATTAAGACTGCTCAGCTGACCCAGGAGAGAATTCTGTGTGATTTCCAGAGAATCCTTTCTCTCCTGCGTATTATCTTTTGCCTGCTGTGTCTTATTCTTCTCTTCTTTTGCTTTCTGCAGCTTCTCTAAAGTGGTCTCTGCATGCGTGGTCATTGGCATTCCACCTGCTGCAGCCGTCGTCATTGCCAGGCACAGAATCAATGCAACTATTCTTTTTCGTGCCTGCCTGTTATCCCTTCCCGTAACCTTCTCCCCCTATACGTATTCTATAGCTCCAACTCAATGTGGCGTCCGGTTCTATGATACGGATAATAACGCACTTTCGCTGCATCGAACATCCTCTTTGACGCTCTTACAGATACACTGTCCGGATACTTGTCCTCTCCATACACAACTGTTGTAATACCAGCCTGAATAATTGCCTTTGCACATTCATTACACGGGAACAGAGACACATAAAGCTTGGCGCCTTCCAGACTTCCTCCCCGGTAATTGAGAATTGCATTCAGTTCACTGTGAGTCACATAAGGATACTTGGTATCGTATTCTTCGCCTTCGCGTTCCCATGGGAATTCATCATCCCCAATCCCATTGGGGAATCCATTATATCCCATAGACAGGATACGGTTTGTATTGCTGACGATACAGCATCCTACCTGGGTATTGGGATCTTTGGAACGTCTGGCGGATAGTCTTGCAACTCCCATGAAATATTCATCCCATGTAATATAGTCTTGTCTTTTCATGCTATCTCCCGTTTATTTTTCACATTATTTTGTGCCGAAAATTCTGTCTCCTGCATCTCCAAGTCCCGGAACAATATAACCATGCTCATTTAATTTCTCATCCAGAGAGCCAATGTAGATATCTACATCAGGATGCTCTTTCTTCATTCTCTCGACACCTTCTGGCGCTGCGATAATGCACATAAAATGAATGTTCTTGCATCCTCTGTCTTTTAAAAGCTGGATAGCCGCTACAGAAGAACCACCTGTTGCCAGCATGGGATCTACTACGAATACCTCTCTTTGCGCACAGTCTGCCGGAAGCTTGCAATAGTACTCTACCGGTTCCAGAGTCTCAGGATCACGATACAGTCCGATATGACCTACTTTTGCTGCCGGAACCAGCTGCAATACACCATCTACCATTCCAAGACCTGCTCTCAGAATCGGAACAACTGCCAGCTTCTTACCTGCCAGTTCTTTTACTGTGGTCTTACAGATTGGTGTCTCAATCTCAACATCCTTTAATTTCAGATCTCTTGTTGCCTCATAGCAGATCAGGTTTGCGATCTCTGCGATGGTCTCTCTGAAATCCTTTGTACCTGTGTCTATTCTTCTGATATAACCGATTTTGTGCTGAATAAGCGGATGATCCATTACTACTACTTTTGCCATGTTTCTTTCTCCTTTTTGTACTATATTGATAAATGATTATTACTGTTCAATGAGATTGATTCTTCTCTGATGACGTTCCTCACCTGAGAATTCTGTATCCAGGAATGTATCTACAATGTCAAGAGCCAGATTGGTTCCCACGATTCCAGCTCCCATTGCCAGCATGTTGGCATTATTATGAAGTCTTGTCATTTTGGCTGACAGAGAATCGCTGCACAGTGCACAACGAATACCTTTTACCTTATTGGCAGAGATAGAGATACCGATACCTGTTGTACAGATTACAATACCCTTCTCACACTCTCCATCTGCTACTGCCTGGGCAGCTGCATGTCCAAATACAGGATAATCACAGGATTCTGTGCTGTAGCAGCCACAATCCTTTACTTCCAGACCTCTTTTCTGTAAATGAGCCTTCACTTCTTCCTTCAATGCAAATCCACCGTGGTCACAACCTAATGCTATCATATTCTTTTCTCCTCATTCTTCCTATATATGTCAGTGCAGGATTCCTACACATTGACTACCTTGTGTCCTGCTGCCTTGAGCAGTCTGTTCATGATTGCCTGTCCCATTCCTGTCGAGTCAAAAGCCTCAGAATACATGAATGCAACATCTTCATCATCAAATTCTCTCAAGAATGTATATAACTGTCTGGCAATGGCTTCCTCATCATCCCTGCTGCCGGCAATCTTAATGCTGTCCGCCTGATATTGCTTTGCCATTTCACTGGTTCCGATGATTCCTGTCTTCTCGCCTCTGCTCTTATGAGCCGCTGTCTGTTCATTGATATACGCTGCTACCTTCTTGGGATCACCCTCCACAATAGTAAGTTCTCCCTTGGGCGCATAGTGTCTGTATTTCATTCCAGGAGCTTTGGGCGGCTCCTTGGAATCAGCAGAAAGAATCGTGCGGTCAACTTCTACTTCACCCAGCACGTCCTTTAACATCTCTCTGGTAATATAACCCGGTCTGAGTATCATTGGCTTCTCTCCGGTCAGATCTACAATAGTGGACTCCAGTCCAATCTCGATTCCATCCCCATCAATGATCATGTCAATTCTGCCATCCATGTCCTCAGCTACGAATTTTGCGAGTGTAGGGCTTGGTTTGCCGGACAGATTCGCACTTGGTGCTGCAATATATCCACCAGCTGCTTCGATAAAAGCCATTGCAACCGGATGACTCGGCATTCTGACAGCCACGGTATGAAGTCCACCCGTGGTCTGCAATGGCACTTCCTCTGACTTTGGAAGAATCATGGTCAATGGACCTGGCCAGAAATGCTGCGCCAATGTATAAGCTGCCTTGGGTATGCTCTCTGTGATTCGTTCCAGATGCTCCATATCTGCAATATGAACGATCAGCGGATTATCGGAAGGTCTTCCCTTGGCTGCATAGATTTTCCTGGAAGACTCAGGATTCAGAGCGTCTCCGCCTAACCCGTATACAGTCTCTGTTGGAAAAGCCACCAGCCCTCCATTTTTTATGATTTCTCCCGCCTCTTTCAATATCTGAAGAGACTGGGATTTTTTTGCTTCATCCTGCAGGCTCTCTACATCCACCCGCACTAACTTCGTATTCATGATACTCCTCGATTCTACTTGTCTTTTTCTCTATTCTATCACACATCTTTTTATTAGAAAAGCGTAACTGCCATCTAAAATCAAGTCTCGGCATTCAGATATCTCATAATTCCCATATGAATAGCCCAGGCGACCTTCTCCTGATACTCAGGAGTCACCAGAAGTCCCGCTTCCGTACTGTTTGATAAGAAACCACACTCTACAATAATGGTCGGTACTGTGGTTTTTTTCAGAATATAATAGGTGCTGTTCTCCTTGGCTTCTCTTTTCTTTACAGGCTGGAGAGTTTCTATCATTTGTTCCTGCATCAGCTGCGCAGCCTTTTTCCCTTCCAGACTGTCTCTATAGTAAAATACCTGCACTCCACTGATACTTTCCTCTGGATAGCTGTTCTGGTGTACGCTGACCACCAGGGCAGGCTTCGACTGCTCCATAATAGAAAGGCGCTGCTTCATATCCTTTACCTTTTTATTGGTATCAGTCTCTTCATACAAGCCCTTGTCTTCCTGTCTGGTCATCACAACATGAATATCCTGCTGCTCCAGATATTTTTTGAGTTTCAATGCAATCTCCAGATTAACATCTTTCTCAAGTGCCTGATTAATTCCTACCTTGCCCGGATCATTTCCTCCATGTCCCGGATCAATGACTATCGTTTTCTGTGTCTGCACAATCTCCTTTTGTGTTAATACATTCACATACTCTGCCGATTCCTTCACAACCAGCAGCATGGATACCAGCAGCAGAAAAGTCATGACTTTTCCCAGTATCTGTCCCTGTCTCTCTTTCATGTGGATTCCTGTGCCATACTTATTTTACTCTATTCTATGATAAAGGCAGACAATTCAGAAGTAAATTGTCTGCCCCTCTTATTCATACTTATTCCAGAGTTCCATTGACATACTGTTCAATGACATCCCATACTGCTCTGTCTTCAATTCCAAGCTTCCATTCTGCTACACCGGCAATTCCCTGTGCTTTCATGACCTGGAGCTTTACACGGATAGAATCCGTATCTTCCAGCCAGCACTGTATGGTATTTCCATCTTTCTGATATTCCACATAATTCTGGCAATACTCATCCAGCCATACCGGCTCTGTTCCCGAATTGGATACCCAGGTTGCCTGTTGTGCCATAGTCAGAGTAGATGCCTTTGGTCCTTCGCTGGTGCTCTCCCATACTCGCGTATAGAAAGGAATCGCATTGATGATCTTCTCCGCAGGAACACTTTCCTTTGTTCTGGTAATACCATTCTCTACATAAGTAATAGAAGCATTCGGACCTGCTTCACCACAGCCCGCATAGTACTCGTCATATCCCATGACCACCACATAGTCAACTACAAGTCCCTGTTCTTTACGGTTATAATGCGCTGTATATTCTGTAGGTACATAATTGTCTACAGACAGCACAATTCCACGTTTATGTGTCTCAATAGACAGTTCTCTCAAAAACTGTACAAAATGAGAGCCTGCTCCATCTCTGACTTTTTCAAAGTCTATATTAATGCCATCCAGACCGTATGTGTCTGCCTGCTGCATCAGATTGGCAATCAGATTCGCACGGTTCTGCGAAGATGATAACAATGCTTCAAAATCAATGTCCACATCATATACGCTCTTGCTGTCTACATCAGTAATTACAGCCCACACATCCACACCTGCATTATGCGCCTGCTGTACATAAGATGCTGAAGCTATGCTTGCGAATCCGCCTGCATTATCGTTAAGTCTAAACCACACAGGTGCTACCACATTGACAGCCTTGGATGCACCAAGCAGGCTGCTCAGTTCGCTGTTGGCTGCTTCTGCAAAGACCTGATGAAAAGCCATATTTACTGTGCCCTCTTTACTCAGGCTGTTATATGTGATTTCCATAGCGTCTGTGACAGGTGTCTGCTGCACTGCCGTTTTATCAGACAGATACTTGTTCTCCACATATCCGATATAGGCATCCTGCGACTTCACCTTGGTCCAGTTCTCCATTTCTTCCAAAATGGTTACTGTATCTCCTGCTTCTACATCTTCCAGAATATTACTCTTTACGCCACCCTGATAACGGATAGCTGTCTTCTTCGTTAATTTAGCCTGCGTAATCAGTCCCCAGCTTGTATAGACCTGCATATGAAGTGGTGCATCATAGAGTGTATACTCTAAATTGGCATAACGCTTCACATAGTCTGCTGCAATATACAGTGTATCACCTTCATACAGTGCTGCCTTGTAATCAATGGAATTACCAACTCCTGATGTATATATGACATTACTCTCGTCACCAATATTGATCCGTATCACATCCGTAGCTGTTGTATACAGAAGCACCTGCTCCTGAGTATTTACGTAGAAACGGTCTGTGAAATATTTTTCAACTGTAGGAAGATCAAAGTAGCAGATGCCATCTATCAGTTTTGCCTTCTCTTCAATGATCTCATCCTGCAGAACAATTGCAATGTCATCCTGCGCTTCCAGTCCATAATACGAATCCAGATCTGCTCTTTCCTTGGAATAGGAAAATCTGTCAATCAAACTGCCTCCAAAAGCAATCGCTGCAATCACGACAATAAGAACGATTGCCAGGAGAACCGGTATCAATTTCTTTTTCATACGGTTACCCCCAATCGTTCTCATTATAACAGACAATCCCTGTAACGTCATTACAAAAATGTCATTATTTTATGCTGCACCTAATATTTCCTTTTCGATTCACCGACATATACTATGTATAGAGGGGCCTCTAACAGGACAGACTTTACTGCCGGGTATTTGTATCGGTTGACATATAATAAGGAAGTAATTGGCTTCACGTCTCAATTTGCTAAAATACCAAAAGGATTTTGCGTGATATATAAACTATTTTAGCAAAAGATGTCAGAACATGTACCTATCATTCCAAAAATGTTGTATAATGGATTTATGAAAAGCTTATGTTTGATAAATACTATAAGCGATTCTTTTGAACCACTTACTGCAATAAGTGGTAAAAAGTCTACAACTTTTTGGTAAGTGCTACAGCCTCCTGTCTGTACATGATTTGTTCTTTACATCACCTTACACAAGCATTATTAGCATATCCTGAAGGTTTATGCAATCCAAATGTAAAAACTCGTACCTCAAATGTAAAAACTCGTACTCAGGAAGCACCAGCACTTGCAAAATAACAACAAATTTATTAATTTTTCGCAAACAGTTAGGCAGTACTATTGACTTAGTACCCTTCACAGTATAATATATGTTGAAAGACTTATAGAAGTCTTAACTGCTGTAATATCAAATAGTGAGGATGTGATATTATGAAAATTGAAAAAGTAAATGACCATCAGATTCGTTGTACTCTTACCAAGGCAGATCTGGCAGACCGTGAGCTCAAGATCAGTGAGCTTGCTTATGGCACAGAGAAAGCCAAAAGCCTGTTTCGTGATATGATGCAGCAGGCATCCTACGAATTCGGATTTGATGCAGAAGATATACCGCTCATGATAGAAGCGATTCCACTGAACTCCGAATGTATCGTGCTTGTAATCACCAAGGTTGAAGATCCTGAGGAACTGGATACACGATTCTCCAAGTTCGCACCTTCTGTACATGATACAGATAATGAAGACGAGGACGATGAATCCGGAAACGGTCTGGATTCTGTTCTGCAGAGTCTCTCCGAGGGTGCTGATGATGTTTTGGATCTGTTCAAGAAAATACATGATACCAAGATTCCTGATACTGTATCAGATACAGCTGCTGCTCCAGCCGATCATACCAAGTCCAGTAAGGCTGCTGCACATTCTGTAAAGCCCGCTGTATCATTAACCAGAATCTATTCCTTTGATTCCCTGAATCTGGTTGCGAGACTGGCACATGTATTGATCCAGCATTACAATGGTAAGAATTCTTTATATAAGAATGACAAAGAATCCACCTATATGCTGGTGGTTACACAGTCCGATCACACACCGGAAGAATTCAACAAGATCTGCAATATGCTCTCTGAGTATGGCAATCCTGAGAAGTTCGTCTCTGCAAGCGAAGCTTACATGGAAGAACATTTTGAGCCAGTGATCATAGATAAGGCAATTCAGGCTTTATCACTGTGCTAGTATATTTTCTATATTTCAATTACAACAAAAAAGGCTGTGACGAAATTCGTCACAGCCACTTTTTTGGCTTATCTATTATTTGTCAAGCTCTGCAATCTCCTGCATAAGGGCATCGATATCCATTCCATGTACCATAGCAGCCTCTTCAAGAGACTCACCCTGTGCTGAAGGGCATCCGAGACAATGCATGCCTGCATTCATAAGAACAGGTGCGATTTCAGGCTTTGTTCTTAATATCTCACCAATTGTCATTTCTTTGGTAATTGTTGCCATGCGTTTATCCTCCTATACTTTTAAATTCTTACGTACCCAAAAGTTACATTCGCATATCACTATAATACTTTATGGGAACAAAAGCAAGTACATCATTATTTTTAACAAAAATTTCATAATTTATAACCGATTGTATCTTATTAGATACTTTACTCATTTTTTATATTCAGGTGCTTGTAATTTGCCCTTATATATATTAAAATAGAATCAATTGATAAGTATTTATCAATCGGCTGTGAAACCATTTTTAATGATATAAGGAGGTATTTTATTATGGCATACAAGATTTCTGACGCTTGTGTTTGTTGTGGAGCTTGCGAAGCTCAGTGTCCAGTAGGAGCTATCAGCATGGGTGATGGCAAATTCGAAATCGACGCAGACAAGTGCATCGACTGCGGTTCTTGCGCAGGTGCATGTCCTACAGGTTCTATCGACCAGGCTTAATTGAACATTCCGTACATAACATATTATATGAATGTACGCAAAAGACCTTAGATTTCATTATCTAAGGTCTTTT
>CAVBMG010000014.1:0-48307 GCA_963596435.1 Agathobacter sp. | reverse complement strand
TTCGCAATATTTAAAACAATGATTACAACAATATATGAGATAATATATTGCATTAGAAGAGGTATCCGTGTAATATCAGAAATAGAAAATCAAAAAGGCAAGGTAGTATATGAAGATAAATAAAAACAGATGGATAATGGCAATACTGCTGGCGGCGTGTGTACTGTCAGTCAGTGGCTGTAAAGATAAGAAGGAACAGACAGATGCAACTAAAATCGTTCTGACGACAGGCTTTGGACAGGATGAGGTCTTTCGGATTGACAGGCTATCCTGCACTCTTCCGGAGATCATGGTGTATCTGACCAATATGAAGAACCAGTATGAATCCGTATATGGCGACAGAATATGGGCAGCTTCCTATGAAGGGGAGACACTGGAGGATAATATAAAAGAGACAGTGCTGGCAAGAGTGGCGAAGATCAAGGCAATGAATCTTCTGGCACAGCAGAAAGAAATTGCGCTGGATGAAAAAGAGCTGGATAAGACGGCACGGGCAGCAGCACAGTATTATGAATCGCTGTCCTCCAGAGAGGTAGAAGTACTGGGAGTCGATCAGGAATTGATACAGCAGATGTATGAAGAATATGCCCTGGCTGGTAAAGTCTATGAATATCTGATTGCCGACATCAACCCGGAGATCAGTGATGATGAGGCGAGAACCATTACCGTGCAGGATATTCTGATCAAGACCTATTCCCTTAATGAGAACGGTGAGAGAGTTCCCTACAGTACACAGGCGAAACAGGAGGCTTACCAGAGGGCGCAGGAGGCATGCAGCCGCGCCAGATCGGGAGAGGATTTCTCTTCGTTGACAGCAGAATATAATGAAGATGAGAATTCCACGTATTCTTTTGGAAAAGGCACCTATGATGATACCTTTGAAGAAGCTGCATTCAATCTGGGAACAGATGAGATCAGTGATGTGGTGGAGACAGTCTATGGGTATCATATCATCAAATGTATCAGTACCTTTAACAGGGACGAGACAGACCGCAACAAGGTGAAGATAGTGGAACAGCGCCGCAAGGAAGTATTTGAGGAACAATATTCGGCTTTTGTGGAAGGGCTTACCAGAAATATGAATACGAAATTGTGGGCACAGGTGGGATTCACAGAGGATGAAGAGGTCACTACGCATACCTTTTTTGAGGTATACAAGAGCTATTTCTAAAGAAAGTATAAACCATTTATTAATTATTAGCACTCAATATGTTTGAGTGCTGATTTTATCTTGACTTTTAATTTTAGAGGGATTACACTATATCATAATTAAGAAAAACTTTTGGAAAGGGACGTGATTTTACATGGCTGAGAAGCATGGCAGTTTATCAATCAACAGTGACAATATTTTTCCGATTATTAAGAAGTGGTTATATTCAGACCACGATATATTCTACAGAGAGTTAATATCCAATGGATGTGATGCCATTACCAAGTTAAAGAAACTGGAAATGATGGGTGAATACACCTTCCCTGAAAATACAAAAAATGACATTCATGTCATTATTGACCCTGAGAAGAAGACTCTGAAATTCATTGATACAGGTCTTGGTATGACCGCAGAGGAAGTAGAAGAATACATCAACCAGATCGCTTTCTCCGGTGCAACAGATTTCATTGAGAAATATAAGGACAAGGCAAATGATGATCAGATCATTGGTCATTTCGGTTTAGGCTTCTATTCTGCATTTATGGTAGCAGACGAAGTACACATTGATACACTTTCCTATAAAGAAGGTGCAACACCTGTACACTGGGAATGTGATGGCGGTACAGAGTTCGATATGAAGGAAGGAGACAGAACAGTAGTAGGTACTGAGATTACTCTGTTCCTGAACGAAGACTGTCTGGAGTTTTGTAACGAATACAAGGCAAGAGAAGTCATCCAGAAGTACTGCTCTTTCATGCCATATCCTATTTATCTGGAGAAGGCTAATGCGCCTGAAGAATTTGAGACAATCAATCCTGAAGACAAGAAGGATGACGATGTTGTTGTAGAGACAGTAGAAGAAGATAAGCCTGGCAAGGAAGAAGGCTCTACTGAGAAAGTAACCAAGCTCAAGATCAAGAAGAGACCGGTTGCCTTAAATGATACACATCCTCTCTGGACCAAGCATCCAAATGAATGCACCAAGGAAGAGTATGTTGATTTCTATCGTAAGGTATTTAAAGACTATAAGGAGCCTTTGTTCTGGATTCATCTGAATATGGATTATCCTTTCAATATGAAGGGTATTCTGTACTTCCCTAAGATCAACATGGAATATGAATCCATCGAAGGTACGATCAAGTTATATAACAATCAGGTATTCATCGCAGATAACATTAAGGAAGTCATTCCTGAATTTCTGTTACTGTTAAAGGGCGTTATTGACTGTCCTGACCTGCCACTGAACGTATCCAGAAGTGCATTGCAGAATGATGGCTTTGTAAATAAAATTCGTGAGTACATCACCAAGAAGGTAGCAGACAAGCTTTCCGGTATGTGCAAGACAGATAAAGAAAATTATGAAAAATACTGGGATGATATCAGCCCATTTATCAAATTCGGCTGCTTAAAGGATGATAAGTTCTGTGAGAAGATGACAGACTATATCCTGTTCAAGAATCTGGATGGTGAGTACATGACTCTGCCTGAGTGTCTTGAAGTGAAGAAGGTAGATCCGGATGAAGAAGAGAATAAGGATCAGGCTACAGATGCCGAGACTGGTGAGAAGGTAGAGGCAGAAGTTGTTGATGAGAATAAGGATGACGAACAGGTAGATATTCCTACTGAGGACAGCGAGACTAAGGAGAAGATCATTTACTATGTAACAGATCTTGTACAGCAGAGCCAGTATGTGAACATGTTCAAGAAAGCCAAGATGGATGCAGTCGTTCTGCCTGACAGAATCGACCAGCCATTTGTATCACAGCTGGAAGCTAAGAATCAGGGTATCAAGTTCGCAAGAATCGATGCTGACCTGACTGAGACCTTCAAGACCAAGAATTCCAAGAAAGTAGAAGAAGAACTGGCTAAGAAGAGCGAAGAGATCTCCGCACTGTTCAAGAAGGCAATCAAGAAAGATAATATTACTGTTAAGGTTGAGAAGCTGAAGAATAAGGATATCTCCTCCATGATCACTGTATCTGAGGAAGCCCGCAGAATGCAGGATATGATGAAGATGTACGCAATGAACGGCATGGATATGGGCATGAATAAGGAAGGTGAGACGCTGATACTTAATGCCAATAACAAGCTGGTAGAATATGTTCTGGAGCATCAGGACGGTGAGAATGTCGGACTGATCTGTGAACAGCTCTACGATCTGGCACTGTTACAGCAGGCTCCTTTACAGCCGGAAGCTATGACGAAGTTCATTGCCAGAAGCAATAAGATCATGATGCTGCTTGCGCAGTAAGTAACTGTATGGAAAATTTTGTATTTATAATGGAATTGATCGGGACGGTGGCTTTTGCCGTGTCAGGAGCCATAACCGGTATGGAAAAGAAGATGGATATATTCGGGGTAGCCATATTAGGGCTGACCACGGCAGTAGGTGGTGGAATTATCCGTGATATGTTAATAGGAAATACACCACCTCAGACTTTCCAGAGTCCGGTCTATGCAGTGATATCTATTGTAACGGCAATTATTGTATTCTATCTGGCAGGAAGAAGAAAGAACGGTATGAATCCACATCTGTGGGATGTGCTGCTTCTTGTCATGGATACGCTTGGATTGGGAATTTTTACAGTAGTAGGAATCAGTACCGCACGTCAGGCAGTGCCTGAGAGCGGTCAGTTCCTGCTGATTTTTGTCGGTGTGATCACCGGTGTAGGCGGCGGTGTGCTAAGAGATATGATGGCTGGAAATATGCCATATATTTTCGTAAAACATATTTATGCCTGTGCATCCCTGGCAGGAGCAATTGTATGTGTCTGTGGCTGGGAATACATGGGAATGAAGAATGCCATGATAACAGGTATGGTTATTGTAGTAGTGATTCGTTTTCTGGCGGCATATTACAGATGGAATCTGCCAAAGGCTTCTATCGGAGTATAAGAGAATAGAAGAATAAGAAATCCCCTTACTACAGCTGATATAACAGGTTGTAATAAGGGGATTATTATGCTTCCTTTTTGTGTTTGATCACATAGAACTGTGTAAAACGATCCCGGTCAATCAACCAGGTTTTATCGTCTTTCTTGTTTGTGGCTTGACACAGTGTTGTGTAGATGCCAAGGGTTGGATTCCACAGGTAGTCCTTTTCTTCATAAATCCCTGTCAGAAGTTTCCTGTCTACCAGACCCGTAAATCCCAATTCTTTCACCGGTTCCAGTCCTAACTGGAAAGCCAGTCTCGGGTTATAGGTGGAAATCACTACACCCTCTTCAAAAATGTTACGTATCATAACATTTTCAAAACAATCCTTTACAATTCCTACCATACGTATCTCGCTGGCTCTTGTCAGCAGTGGATCGCGCATATCTGTCTGTAACAGATATCTGCCATCATCAGTCGGAAAAGTAAAGTTCTCATCCGCAATTGTGGAATACAGAATAAATCTGCCATATCCCAGGTAAACAGCTTCGTAGTCTTTGCCTGCATAAGTAGCGTACAGACCGCAGCGGTATTCGCCGGTGGTCGTACCTTCGTATTCAAAGCTCTCCCTCATATAGTAGTCTCCCTTATGTAAAATCAATATAGGTTGTGTTTTTAGCATGACTGCTATGCATTTAATAGTAGTATAAGAGAGCCAAAATAACAAGTGGAAAATGTTAAGAATATGTTACGCAACACGCAATTGTATCAGCTGATTTAACAATTACATAAATTGTACGTAGGGTTCTGAAATGACCTTAAATTAATCAGATTGCTTGATAGGGAAATCGGTGTTAAAATAACAGATAGTAAATTAAAGTAGAGGAGAGCAGAAATGATGCCAATGACAGTAGAAGAGATTTTGGCAAGAGCCAAAGAAGCAGGAGCCTCTGATGTACATATTACAGTAGGTATTCCTCCTAAGATGAGAGTGAACGGAGATTTGCTCACAATGGAAGGAGACAGACTGATGCCTGCTGATACGCTGGAGATCGCAGCTCAGGTAATGAACGAGAAGCAACAGCAGAGATTTGAAGAAAATGGAGAATGCGATATGTCTTTTGCCATAGCAGGGCAGGGACGATACCGTGTTAATATATATAAGCAGCGTGGTTCCATAGCCATGGCATTCAGACTGGTGGATACGAAAGTTCCATCTGCAGAATCATTGGGAGTGCCGCAGTCGGTCATAGATCTGTATCAGAAGAAGAGAGGACTGGTGCTGGTCACAGGCCCTACGGGAAGTGGTAAGTCTACTACGCTGGCTTCCCTGATTGACAAGATCAATAACAACAGAGAAGCGCATGTGATCACATTGGAGGACCCGATTGAGTACCTGCACAGCCATAACAGGTCTATTGTCAACCAAAGAGAGATCGGTCTGGATTCTCTGAACTATGCACATGCACTCAGGGCAGCCTTGCGTGAAGATCCGGATGTCATTCTTGTAGGAGAAATGCGTGATTTTGAAACGATCAGCGTTGCGATTACGGCAGCAGAGACCGGACATCTTGTACTGTCTACGCTTCATACGATTGGAGCAGCCAGTACGGTAGACCGTGTCATTGATGTTTTTCCACCTCATCAACAGCAGCAGATCAGAGTACAGCTTGCCAATGTACTGGAAGCGGTAATTTCCCAGCAGCTTATTCCTACAGCGGATGGACACGGCCGTGTGGCAGCATTTGAAGTACTGCATACCAATCCGGCTGTCCGTAACCTGATACGTGAAGGTAAGACACATCAGCTTACCAGTGTGATGCAGACCAATCGTAAGGCTGGCATGATCATCATGGATGATGCTCTGTTGCAGCTGTATGCACAGCACAGCATCAGCAAGGATCAGGTATTGCAGTTTGCACAGGATCAGGAAAGCATGAAAATGAAACTGATGTAGTGCAAGTATGCATATCATTGTGAAATTAAGGAGAACATCTACAATAGGGAGGAAGGCATGAACCCTTCAGTAAGTATAATTGTTCCTGTTTATAATGCGCAGAAGACAATAGCTCGCTGCATTGAGAGCATTATCAATCAGGAATTTCAGGATTTTGAATTACTGTTGGTCAATGACGGCAGTAAGGATGACTCTGGTCAGATCTGTGATTCCTATGCAGCACAGGATAAGCGTATCAGAGTCATTCATAAGGATAATTCGGGAGTATCTGACAGCAGAAATATGGCACTGGATCTGGCAAAAGGAAAATATATCCAGTTCCTTGACAGTGATGACTGGATTACAACAGATGCTACGAATCTTTTCTTCAGGGCAGCAGAAGACCATCATTGTGATATGGTCATTTCTGATTTCTACAGAGTAGTAGGGCAGAGAGTATCTCACAAGGGAGATATTGATGACGATGCAGTCATGACAAGAGAAGAGTATGCTGCACATATGATGGAGAATCCGGCGGATTTCTATTATGGTGTGCTGTGGAACAAGTTCTTTTGCAGAGAGATCATAGAGCAGTATCATCTTCGTATGGACAGCAGCATCAGCTGGTGTGAGGACTTTATGTTCAATCTGGAATATATCCGTCACGCATCCAGCTTCTATGCGCTGGGGGTTCCCATTTACTATTATGTAAAGACCAAGGGCTCCCTTGCCAGTCAGGGGCTGAGTCTGACTAAGACCATTAATATGAAGAAGATGGTCTTTGCCTATTATCATAATTTCTATAAGTCTATTCTGACAGAGGAAGATTATGAGAAGAACCGGTTACAGGTATACAAATTCTTATTGGATGCTGCCAGTGATGGAATGGCATCTCTGGTTCTGCCGGGGACAAAGAAGCTTGGAGATGAAAGAACCAGCGCCTGCAGCATTGATGTGGAAGGCGATGGTATTCTTATGGATGAATATCGTGACAGAAAGCTGCTTGACAGATATCTTGAGCCGATTGCGTTAAAGAATGACTTGCAGTTACAGGATATCAGACTGGTCATGTATCTGAGCCAGCCACACAGAATCAGCAGCCGTAAGGAACTGATGGACTATACCAATATGACCAAGAATACATTGTCTGCATCGCTGCAACGCCTGATATCCAGAGGAATTGTGAAGATAGAGGAGCTTAGAGTTCCCATGCAGCCGGAGACTTTTGCAGCACAGCAGGATAGTGCAAAGAAGACATCCAGACGTGGAAAAACAGTAAGAAAACTTGAGATTACCCTGCTTCCGGCAGCAGATTCCATACTGAGGAGTCTGTCAGTGGCGGAGAATGATTATGAACAGGCAAGATATGCAGACCTTACAGATGAAGAGATTGTGCAGTACGCTTATCTGAATAGTAAGATCAAGCAGAGTATTCAGAAGGTATTATAACACAGGAAAAAGTAAAGGTATGGTGTTTAAAATGGAAGAAATTACAAGAGGTTATTTTACAGGGGAGCGTGCCCTTTTTCACGCAAAAGATATGAAGATCAGTGAGTCCGTATTTGCAGATGGGGAGTCACCACTGAAAGAAAGCTCAGATATTGACCTGGTACAGTGTCTGTTCAGATGGAAATATCCGTTGTGGTACAGTAAGAATATTACGATAAAAGACAGTACACTCTTTGATATGGCAAGAGCAGGTATCTGGTATACAGACAATATCAGCCTGGAGAATACGATTGTAGAAGCTCCTAAGAATTTCAGAAGATGCAATGGGGTGAAGCTTAACAAGGTATCCTTCCCGTATGCATCAGAGACTTTATGGAACTGTCAGAATGTTACAATGGAGCAGGTCATGGCAAGAGGCGATTATTTCGCCATGAACTGTAGTGATATGGTTATCCGTGACTTTGAACTGGATGGTAATTACAGCTTCGATGGTGTGAAAAACGTGGAAGTGCACAATGCAAGAATGTTGTCCAAGGATGCATTCTGGAACAGTGAAAATGTAACAGTATATGATTCCTTTATTTCAGGAGAATACCTGGGATGGAATGCAAAGAACCTGACACTGATTAACTGCACGATTGAAAGTCTGCAGGGTATGTGCTACATTGATAATCTGGTGATGAAGAATTGTAAGCTTATCAATACGACGCTGGCTTTTGAATACGCTTCTGTAGATGCACAGATCACAGGCTCTATTGACAGTGTATTTAATCCGGCATCAGGTACCATTCAGGCTGACCATATAGATGAACTGATCATGGAGAAGGACAGAGTAGATCCTGCCAAGACTGTTATTACATGCACCAACGGGATTGGCAAGGAGACGCATAAGTTCGTAACAGGAGGAAATATACATGAAGTATGATTTTGACCGTGTTGTAGACAGAAGGGGCACTTATTCCATTAAATGGGAGGTAGAGCCAGGAGAACTGCCCATGTGGGTAGCTGATATGGATTTCCAGACTGCACCTCAGATCATGGATGCCATGAGAAAGAGACTGGAACATGGAGTGTATGGCTATACGGATGTTCCTAAGAAATGGAACGATGCCTATATCAACTGGTGGAGAGACAGACATCACATACAGATAGAGAATGACTGGATCATGTTCTGTACAGGTGTTATTCCTGCAATCTCCAGCACGGTACGTAAGCTGACTACACCGGGAGAAAATGTGCTGGTCATGACGCCTGTATACAATACGTTCTATAATTCTATTCTGAATAACGGACGTAATGTACTGGAATGCCCACTTGTATATGAGAATCATAAATATCGTATTGATTATGCAGATCTGGAGAAGAAGCTTGCCAATCCGCAGACTTCTCTCATGATTCTGTGTAATCCTCATAACCCGGTAGGTAAGATCTGGGATAAAGAGACTCTGGCGCATATTGGAGAGTTGTGTGCAAAGCATCATGTGCTTGTACTCTCTGATGAAATTCACTGTGACCTGACAATGCCAGGCTTTGAATATACGCCTTTTGCATCGGTGAATGAGACTTGCCGTGACAATTCCATCACCTGTATTGCACCGACCAAGACTTTCAATATGGCGGGAATCCAGACAGCGGCTATCGTAGTGCCTAACCCATATCTGCGTCATAAGGTATGGAGAGCCATCAACACAGATGAAGTAGCAGAGCCTAATGTATTTGCCGTAACTGCGGCAATCGCAGCTTTTACTCAGGGTGGGGAATGGCTGGATCAGCTTAGAGAATATATCAATCAGGGCAAGACAATTGTAAAAGAATACCTTGCAAAAGAACTGCCACAGATTCAGGTAGTATCAGAGGATGCAACATATCTGCTATGGCTGGACTGCTCTGCGGTTACTTCTGATTCGCAGGAGTTCGCTGATTCCATCCGAAAGAATACCGGTCTTTTCCTGACAGGGGGATATCAGTACAGAGGAAATGGCGACAGCTTCGTAAGACTGAATATTGCATGTGCACATTCTGTCATTGAGGATGGTCTTCGCCGATTCAAGAAGGGCGTGGAGATCTATCAGGGCAAAGCGCCGGCAGTGATTCATGCAAGCAGTGTATACAATACACCGGCTGAACCGGAGAAGAAGGAAAGCACATCCGTATATGAAGAAGAGAAGCAGGAAGAATTTCAGCTTGACGCGGGACTTCTGGCTTTTCTGGAGGCAGATTCCTATGAGAAAAAGCTGGAGATTCTAAACAATCTTCATGCTACGATTACAGATTCCATGATTGATACCATGGCAGTCAGCCTGGATATCGAAGTAAAAGACGGCGATATTGAACAGCGTTATCAGGAGGTACTGAACTGTCTGTTGACCATGGAACGTTTTGAGTGCAATCGACTGAGATAGAAAGACAGAAAGGTAATAAATATGGACTCATTTGAGCTGGAACAGATTGTAGAACCGTTACTTACGTGGTTTGGCTCCCATGCAAGAATACTGCCCTGGAGAGAGGAACCGACAGCATATCGTGTGTGGGTATCGGAAATCATGCTCCAACAGACCAGAGTAGAGGCGGTAAAGCCCTATTACGAAAGATTTATGAATGCGCTGCCCACAGTAGAAGCACTGGCAGCAGCGCCGGAGGAAACGCTTCTGAAGTTATGGGAAGGGCTTGGATATTATAATCGTGTCCGCAATATGGGTAAGGCAGCAGGACAGATCATGGAACAGTATCATGGTGTGATTCCTGATGATTACGAGCAGCTGTGTTCCCTGGCGGGAATCGGCAGCTATACAGCGGGAGCAGTGGCATCCATTGCCTATGGCAAGCCTGTACCTGCAGTAGATGGCAATGTATTAAGAGTCATATCCAGAGTACGCATGGATGATCGTGATATCATGCAGGCGAAGGTACGCAAGAGCGTGGAACAGGATCTTACCGCAATTATGCCAGAGGGGCGATGCGGTGCTTTTAATCAGGCACTGATGGAGCTTGGCGCTATGGTCTGTATTCCAAATGGAGAACCAAAGTGCAATGAGTGTCCCTGGAATGACTTTTGCAGGGCATATCAGAACCGGTGTATGACAGAGTATCCAAAGAAGACACCCAAGAAGGCACGCACCATTGAGTACAAGACAATACTGGTATTGCAGGATGCGCAGAAAGCAGCCTTGCAGAAGCGCCCTGACAAGGGACTGCTTGCAGGTATGTATGAGTTTCCCTGGATAGAAGGAACACAGAATGAAGATTCTGTGCTGAAATATCTAGGGACTCTGGGGCTGCATGCCCTGCGAATACAGAGACTGGAAGACAGTAAGCATATATTTACACATAAAGAATGGCATATGACAGGTTACGCTGTAAGAGTGGATGAACTGGAGCGTACCAGTCAGGACAATGGTCTGATCTTTGTAGACAGGGAAGAGGCAGAGGCCCGTTATGCCATTCCATCTGCGTATGCGGCATATACCAAGTATTTGCAGATCAGACAGGGCAGTGATAAGGTGAAAGGAGACCTGACATGAAATTATTATCAATAGCAATCCCCTGCTACAATTCAGCAGCATATATGAGACGTTGTATAGATTCGCTTCTGCCAGGGGGCGAAGATGTAGAGATCATGATCGTGAATGATGGTTCTACAGATAATACGAAGGATATTGCAGAGGAATACAGAGAACGGTTTCCAAGCATGGTCAAAGTCATCAACAAAGAAAATGGCGGTCATGGCTCTGCTGTAAATGCGGGAATCCAGAATGCAACGGGACTTTTCTACAAGGTCGTGGACAGTGATGACTGGGTAAATCAGAGCGCCTATATGCAGATACTGAGCGTACTCAGGGAAATCATCAGGGATGGCAGATCTCTGGATATGCTGATCAGCAATTTTGTATATGAGAAAGAGGGAGAAGAGCGCAAGAAGGTGATGAAATATCACCATGCACTGCCCAAGGATCAGATATTTACCTGGAAAGATGTGAAGCATTTCAGAGTGGGACAGTATATTCTGATGCATTCTGTTATCTATCGTACCAATCTGCTCAGAGAATGTGGATTACAACTGCCGGAGCATACTTTTTATGTGGATAACATCTTTGTATTCAATCCACTGCCATATGTGAAGACCATGTATTATCTGGATGTGAATTTCTATCGTTATTATATAGGAAGAGCAGATCAGTCTGTAAATGAGAAGGTCATGATAGGACGTATCGACCAGCAGATCAAGGTAAATAAACTTATGGTAGATTACTATGTAGAGGAGATGCCCCGGATTCATGCCAATGTGAAGGTAAAGAGATATATGCGCAACTACCTTGATATTATTACTACAATCTCTTCCGTATTGCTGATTCGTTCTGGGCTGGAAGAGAATCTGGAGAAGAAGAAGGAACTCTGGGTATATATTAAAGACAAAGATAAATGGCTCTGGGCAAGACTTCGTTATGGTCTTCTTGGCAATGCCATGAATCTACCGGGCAAAGGCGGAAGGAAGATATCTGTAGATGGATACAAAATCTGTCAGCGCATTTTCCATTTTAATTAAAAAGACTTGTCAAAGTACATATTTCTTATTATAATCTAGTTTAAAGTTTAATACTGTATTGCTATGAAGTGATGACTTGCAGAACGCACAAAACAGACACTATCTGCAATATGGTATATTGAACCAAAAGATAAGAGTGGAGGAATTGGCATGTATTCATTGGATGAAGTGAAAAACGTAGACCCGGAAATTGCAGATGCGATCGTTGCAGAACAGGAAAGACAGAATAGTCATATTGAATTGATTGCTTCTGAGAACTGGGTAAGCAAGGCTGTTATGGCAGCAATGGGAAGCCCTTTGACAAATAAATATGCAGAAGGATATCCTGGAAAGAGATATTATGGCGGCTGTGAGTGTGTAGATGTTGTAGAGAACCTTGCTATTGAGCGTGCAAAAGAGCTCTTTGGCTGTGATTATGCAAATGTACAGCCTCATTCAGGGGCACAGGCTAATCTGGCAGTGCAGTTCGCAGTGTTGAATCCCGGTGATACCATTATGGGCATGAATCTGGATCACGGCGGACATCTGACACATGGTTCACCAGTGAATATATCCGGTAAATATTTTAAGGTAGTACCTTATGGTGTAGATGATAATGGTTTTCTGGATTATGACAGAATGAGAGAACTGGCTCTGGAATGTAAGCCTAAGATGATCATTGCAGGCGCCAGCGCTTATGCAAGAACCATTGATTTTAAGAAATTCAGAGAAGTAGCAGATGAAGTAGGTGCTGTATTGATGGTAGATATGGCACATATTGCAGGTCTGGTAGCCGCAGGTCTTCATCCAAGCCCAATCCCTTATGCAGATGTTGTTACCACAACAACTCATAAGACACTGAGAGGACCAAGGGGCGGTATGATCCTTGCAAATAAGGAAGCTGCTGAGAAATATAATTTCAATAAAGCAATTTTCCCTGGTATTCAGGGTGGACCTCTGATGCATGTGATCGCCGGTAAGGCAGTATGCTTCAAGGAAGCTCTTTCTGATGATTTCAAGGTATATCAGCAGCAGATTATCAATAACGCACAGGCTCTGTGCAAAGGCTTGATCGACAGAGGCATCAAGATCGTATCCGGTGGTACAGATAATCATCTGATGCTGGTAGATCTGACTACTTATGATCTAACAGGTAAGGCTGTAGAGAAGATGCTTGATGAAGCACATATTACCTGCAATAAGAATACCATTCCTAATGATCCCAAGTCTCCATTCGTTACATCCGGTGTCAGACTGGGAACTCCGGCAGTTACAAGCCGTGGCATGAAGGAAGAGGACATGGAGCTGATCGCAGAAGCTATCGCAACTGTGATTAAGGAACAGGAAGCTGGTATTCCCGCAGCAAGAGCAATCGTACAGAAATTAACAGACAAGTATCCATTGATCTAATTAGTATTATATCTGACAGGAAAAGGGAGGCGTAACAGTCTCCTTTTTTTGTTGGAATCTTTCATTTAGAAGACTCCGAGAGTACATTTGGAAAATAATGATAAGGTAATCGACACAAAAATACATGAAATATACACAATTTTATGTCATAATATGTTATACTAAAAATGGTAATTACGTAAATAGCATAAAAAGGTATGAATAAAAGGAATATTATGGATAAAAAAGAATTAACAAGTCGTGAGAAAAGAAGAAGAAGACGTATCAGAAGCCAGATTGCAGCATATCTGACTCTGGTTATCGTAGTAGGTGCGCTGATAACAGGGGCTATAATCGGGATTAAGGCACTGATTCAGCACATGAACCAGTATAATGACAAAGTAGCAGAAGCCTTGCAGGAAGCAGAGACCAATGTGGAACATGAGACAGCTGTAATTGAATCCAGTACAGCAGAAGATGTTACACAGGAGGCAGAGCCTGAGGATAATCCGCTGGACGAGCTGGTAGATGCACTTTTACAGGATATGACACTGGAAGAGAAGGTTGCCGGTATGTTCATGGTCACGCCTGAGTCTATTACCGGTGTTGGTAAGGCAGTTCAGGCAGGAGAAGGTACGAAGAATGCATTGACAGAGAATCCGGTGGGAGGATTGCTCTATTCCTCTGCAAATTATCAGTCGGATAATCAGTTTCTGGAGATGATGACCAATACCAGAAGCTATTCAAAATATCCTCTTTTTCTGGCGGTACGCGCAGAATGTGGAGACAATATCGGTTTTGGCATAGAATCAACAGCGAAAGCATCTGAGCTGACAGATACAGACAGTGTAAGAGAGGCTTATGGTGCGATTGCAACCAAGCTTGCAGCTTTTGGAATCAACATGGATCTGGCGCCAGTGGCAGATATCGTATCCGAACAGGGCAACAGCAGCTTACAGGGAAGAACCTTTGGCAGTGATGGAGCGACAGCAGCACCATTGGTAAATGCAGCCGTGCAGTCTTTACAGGAGCGTGAAGTCAGCGCAGTACTGTTGACTTTTCCAGGAGAAGGTGCTGTAACAGATGGTAAAGTGTCCAAATCACTGGAAGAGATGAAGAACAGTGATTTCCTGACTTTCCAGTCTGCAATTCAGAATGGAGCAGACTGTATTATGGTATCTAATGTGTCTGCACCGGAGATAACAGGAGATGACACACCTTGTTCCTTATCCGGGACAATGATTACAGATGTGCTCAGAGGAACACTTGGATATAATGGAATCGTTATGACAGATATGTTAGGAGACAGCACAATTACAGCCAGGTATTCAGATGGCGATGCGGCAGTGGCTGCTATTGTGGCAGGTGCGGATATTCTGCTGTGCCCTGCAGATTTCAGTAAGGCATATCAGGGTGTGCTGGATGCAGTGTCAGCCGGAACGATTACAGAAGAGAGGATTCAGGAATCTCTCTACAGAATCTATCGTGTAAAATACAAAAATACTCTGAACAATGTTCAATGATATTAAATATTTTTAAATGGGGGACTTAACATGATTGAGAAATTATTTAAGCTAAAGGAAAACAACACCACTGTAAAGACAGAGGTAATAGGCGGTATTACAACATTCATGACAATGGCGTATATTCTTGCTGTAAATCCGAATCTGCTCTCCGCAGCGGGAATGGATGCGACCGCAGTTTTGATCGCTACCTGTCTGGCATCTTTTGTTGGTACTCTGGCAATGGCACTGATGGCGAATTATCCATTTGCACTGGCACCTGGTATGGGACTGAATGCATATTTTGCATATACAGTATGTGGTGCTATGGGATATGACTGGAGAGTAGCGCTGATGGCAGTCTTTGCAGAAGGTATTGTCTTTATTGCACTTTCACTGACAAATGTACGTGAGGCGATTTTTAATGCGATTCCCAGTACATTGAAGAAGGGTGTCAGCGCAGGAATCGGTATCTTTATTGCTTTCGTAGGTTTGCAGGGAGCACATATTATTGTGAACAGTGATTCCACACTCTTGACTTATGTAAACTTCAAAGGTAACTTTCATACATTGGGAATCTGTGCACTTCTGGCATTGATCGGCTTGATGATCACGGCAATTCTGTATGTGAAGAACGTAAAGGGCTCTATTCTTCTTGGTATTCTGATTACCTGGATTCTTGGCATGATCTGTCAGGCAACCAATATCTATACAGTAGATGTAGAGAATGGATTCTATTCCTTATATCCTACTTTCGCCCTTACAGATTTTACTGCAATCGGCAAGACCTTTGGACAGTGCTTTAAGGTAGATTTCAAAGGTGTAAGCATTGCGAACTTTATTGTCGTCCTGTTATCATTCCTCTTTGTAGATATTTTTGATACGATTGGTACTTTGGTAGGTGTATCTACCAAGGCAGACATGCTGGATAAGGATGAGAAGCTGCCGAATATCAAGCAGGCACTTCTTGCAGATGCGATCGCTACGACAGCAGGTGCAGTATTTGGTACTTCTACAACAACCACTTTCGTAGAAAGTTCAGCAGGTGTTGGTGCCGGTGCAAGAACAGGTCTGGCTTCTGTAGTAACAGGTCTGTTATTCCTGGTTGCCATTCTGTTTGCGCCTATTTTTACAGCAATCCCGGGATTTGCTACAGCGCCTGCATTGATCTTCGTAGGATTCCTGATGGTATCTTCTGTTGTGAAGATTGATTTTGATGATCTTGCAGAAGCAATCCCTGCATACCTGTGTATGATCGCTATGCCTTTGGCATACAGCATTTCAGAAGGTATTGCGATTGGTGTTATCTCTTATGTGGTTATTCACGTATGCTGTGGTAAGGCTAAGAAAGTAACACCGCTGATGTACATTCTTGCAGTATTGTTTGTATGTAAATACATCTTTCTGTAGATATTATAATCAGAATTTTGGGGCGCATTGTACGTAAGACAATGTGCCCTTTTTGGTATAGACTTTTGCTTTTTCCTGTGGTATTCTTGTACCAGAGCGAGTGTGTGTAATTGAGGTGAAGTACGTGATTTTAAGAAAATATATGTCTACCAGGGTAATCAAACCCGGTATGATTTTGGAACAGACAATTGCAGACAGAGCAGACAGAGTACTGATAGCCAGAGGAACACAGCTGGACGAGTATCTGATTGAATCCATGAGAAAGATGGGGATTACCGGGGTATATATCCGCACAGGTGTAATTGAGGACAAGGATACCGAAGAACAGCCGGTCATTACTGCACAGGTTCAGCAGAAAATCGACCAGAGACAGGTAAAAGACAGGGCAAAGGTACATTTGTCAGAGAGTGTAAAGAAGCGTGTAGCAGAAGGCATCCAATACCTGTATCAGGATACAGAGTCTTCCAGCTTCATGGATGTGACCAGAAGTATAACCAATGATCTGGTGAAGGCAATTGATGATAATGATGCGATTGCAGTGGATATCAGTGCCCTGAAGGTCAGCGATGAATATACATTCAAGCATAGTGTGGATGTAGCGACTATGGCAATGATCGTATCCAGACAGTATGGCTTCAATGACGAACAGGTTCAGCAGATTGGCGTATCAGGGCTGCTCCATGATATCGGTAAGTCAAGAATTCCTACAGAAGTACTGAATAAGGCACAGAAGCTCACCGATGAAGAGTTTGCACTGATCAAGAAGCATTCCTTACTGGGATATGAGATATTGAAGGACAAGCCGGAACTCTCCAATGCTGTGAAAATGGGTGTATTGCAGCATCATGAGAAGATTAACGGCAGTGGTTATCCCATGGGAGTTACAGAAGAGCAGATACATATTTTTGCCAAGATCATTGCAGTTACAGATATCTATGATGCGTTGGTTACGGAGAGACCTTATAAAAAGGCATTCACTCCAAGAAATGCGGTAGAAATGATCATGGCGATGACCGGAGAGCTGGATTTACAGGTTATGCAGAGTTTCCTGGAGAGTGTGATCCTTTATCCGGTAGGAACCAACGTTGACCTGAGCAATGGGGAAAAGGCAAGAGTTGTTGCCAATAATCCCAAATTCGTATTACGTCCAACTGTAGTAGGATTGAATAGTGGAAGGGTATATGAATTGTCAACGGACTTAAATTGTGCAAATATTATTATATTGTAGTAATAAAACAAGATATAACAAGAAGCAGCCTGGAAAGTAAATTTTCCGGGCTGCTTTTGTAGTAAAGGTAATAAAGTTTATGATCTGCCGCCTTGATAGGAGAATTCGGTGAATAGCGCTTCTCCTTTGGAAGCATAAAGACCTATATAGTTGCCGGTGAAGCATCCGCCGACTTCAGTCGTCAGATACTGTGCTTCTCCTTCTCCTATGAACACGGGGGTATCCACAGCACCTGGAAAAGCCGCAGATGCAGGCATGGGGTTCTCATCCAGCTTCACATCCAGATAAGAGAAGGTATAGTGGTTCTTATCTCCTGTAAGGATGAACTGCACTGTATTGCAATGGAAAGGAATGCGGGCTTCCACAGCCTGTAAGGAACCGATACGGCGTCTGAGAATCAGGAAGTATTGATCATTGCCTACTGTGGACAGTGCTGCTTCATAATGATGTCTGTTATTCATATAAATCGTAATACCTGCTTCGGAACCGGCGTTTACGCTTTCCAGAGTCAGAGTGGCAGTAGCAGTAAAGTGAAAATGCTCCTGTCTGCGGACCAGAATTGCCTTTGGTTTATCATCTGACAGAGTCGTATCATAAGCACAAAGAGAAAGTCCCTGCCTGGTAGGTTTAACGAACTTACTGACCGGTGTATAAATTGTATTCCAGGATGGATGCAGTTTATTGGAACAGAAAGTATCTGTCATATTGCTGCCGGGGATATAAAAGTCTGATTTGCGTGTTCTCTTACCGGGTGCTGTTTCGACCTCAAAGGTTTCGGTAACAGTGCCGTTATCTCCCATGACGGGCCAGCCATTCTCCCATTTTACCGGAGCAAGCATTGTCTCACGACCGAGATTGTGACGGAACGGATATCCCAGAGGACGAATACCCAGGCATACAGCCCACCAGTTGCCCTGACTGTCTTCTACAAGATCAGCATGTCCGATCGCCTTGATATTAAGACCGGTGCTTCTGTTGGAGAGAACCGGATTATGAGGGCATGCTTCATAGGGACCATATACGTTCTTGCTGCGTGCAATCGTTACCATATGGCAATATTCTGTACCACCCTCTGCAATCATCAAGTAGTACATATCATGAATACGGTATAAGTGTGGACCCTCAGGATTATTGCCGCCTGAGCCATTCCATATGTAATGCTTTTCTCCACATTTTACATTCTGTATGGATACAGGAAGTTCATTGCGCTTGGGGGCGTCATTTCTTACTACATCAAAGGTAATTTCTGCCATATAGATACCGGTGTCAGTACCTGTATAGTAGATTCTGCCATCCTCATCAAAGAAAAGTGAGGGGTCAATTCCTGCAAAGGGAAGCTTGACGGGATTGGACCATCTGCCGTAGGGGTCTGTGGTATATACGAAGAAATTACCTCCGCTTCTGCCACCGACATTTGTAACGATACAGTAGAATATTCCTTCGTGGTATCGAATCGTAGGAGCATAGATACCCAGGCAATTGGGTGCACCGCTTACCAGTTTGAGCTGACTTTTTCTGTCAAGAACATGTCCGATCTGCTCCCAGTGTGTCAAATCTGTGCTATGGTATATTGGAATTCCCGGAAAATATTCAAAACTGCTGTTTACAAGATAGAAGTCATTCCCAACTCTGCATACGCTGGGATCCGGATGAAATCCGGTTATGATAGGATTATGGTATTTCATGGAATCGTCTCCTTTGTTTTGAATTAAATCTATCTACAGCATAACAAAAAATGGAAAGTAAGTGTAGTGTTATTTTATATAAAAAACGGATTATTTTAGGAGAAATAGGAATGAAAAAGATATAAAACAGTGTATTTTAAAAATACATCTGTCTTAATTAAATGTCATACATTTTACTTTAAATATTCATTAAATGTGGTATAATAGGAGACAGAGGTACTTTCGGCATAAATCATAAGAGGGCAGCATATGAAAAAAATAGAAAATCTGTTTCAATGGAAAAATCTGTTGGCTACATTGGGAATTATCCTTTTGATTTCTGCTGCAACACTGGTTGCGGTATATAAAATTAATATGGCAGAAGAAGAGAATTGTTATACAACTTTGTTTCAGACCGGAGATTTGCTGAATCAGGATATTGCAAGACTGATATGTTATGACAAGGAACAAATGGAGAGTATGGCAGGAATATTTGCAGGTTATGATGATCTGATGGATGATATGGTGCTGAATATTGTCAGCAATTATGAACAGTGTGGCATGGTGTCTGGATTGGAGATACTGCTGCCGGATAATACGCTGATTTTATCAGATGGGACAATAGCTGCTGCCGGTGATGACATGGATTTTGCTGAAGAATCCAAAAGAGGAGCTTATCTGACAGAAGTGAGTGCAGATATTCAGGACAGTGACAGGAGTATTCTCAGATATGTGGCTTCTATCGGGAAGGATGGAGAAGTGAAGGGAATACTTTACGGAGTAATAGATCTTGACAGGCTTCAGAATATGTGGGATATCAATCTGTATGGAGTGAGGGCAGATATCTATATTATAGAGAAGAGCAGCGGAGATTATATTGTAGACACATATAATAAAACGCTGGGAAATGCAAGTCAGCTTAGTGGTTATCGTATTATTAAGCAAAGCAGTATGAACCCACTGGAAGAACAGGTTACGTATGGTAAGAAAGGATATGCTGTATTGGATATGCCTGACAGCTCTGAGAATTTGTATTTCTGCTATATGCCATGTAAGGTCAATAACTGGGAGCTGGCTGTTTCTGTACCTGAGAATGCAGTCCTTGGAAATGTCGGAGAAGTCAGAACACTTCTTTTTTTGCTGGTCAGCTTTGAATGTCTGTGTTTTCTGGTATATCTTATGTGGACAGTACACGATGCCAGAGTGCTTAATTATGAGAAACAGAAGAGAATTGACCAGATGACCTTTACAGGAAGAATACAGGAATTATTATTTGAAGCACATCAGAAACAGAAGAACATTGAACTGGCACTGGAATTAATAGGTCAGATGACAGGCGCACAATATGTATTCTTTAAAATACTTGGAGATAATGGAGAAGAGAAGATATATCAGTGGATAAAGGAGGAGTCAGATCAGCCTAAAATCAGAATCCCTCAGGAACGGGTGCATTTCTTTATGCATTATTTCTATTTTAAGGATGGAAGTGGCAGCATATTCATGCCTAATATTGAGGAATTGAAGGTTGTAGCTCCTTCAAGCTATGAATTATTAAAAGAGAAGGGTGTTACAAGTCTTATGGCAGTACCGGTCAATGATGTGTCTGGCAGGCTGATAGGCGTATTGGGCGTCTGCAATATGGACTCGGGCTGTAAGGATGCACATATACTCGAGGCTGTAAGAATTAGCTTTGCTATGCTCTATCATAATATCCGTTCTTACAACATTATCCGTGAAATGGGAACGATAGATCTCTTGACTGGACTTCTCAACAGAAACTGTTATCAGAAGAATCTGCCCAATTATCCTAAACTTCAATATGAATCTCTGGCATGTGTATATTGTGATGTGAATGGGCTGCATGAGCTGAATAATTCTCAAGGACATGAAGCCGGTGATGAAATGCTTCGTGAAGTTGCCATGACAATTAGAAACCAATTCGGAGATACACACAGCTATCGTATAGGTGGTGATGAATTTGTGGCATTTGTACTGGATGCAGACATGGAGAATGTAGCGAAACAGTCAGAAGCCATTGCAAAGAAGCTACAGGTAAGTGATTATTATGTCTCTATTGGTATCAGCATCGGCAGACCAGGGAATCTGGATCAGATGGAAGAGCTGGTGAAAAAGGCTGAGACAGAGATGTATGAGGCAAAACGTATATTCTACGAAAATGGCGGCAGAGAGCGTAGAAGAAGATAGATAAAACTGTACATGCAAAAATAGATAAAACTGACACTTTATTAAGTGTCAGTTTTTGCGTATTATAATAGCAATTAGTATACTAAGTAAGGTAAACAGATAGGAATAGAGGACAATGTGCGTGGCACAAAGTTTACAGGTTAGTGAAAGGTATGGTTATAAATATGGCAAATAATAGATATGAACTGAATAAAGAACTGGCACAGATGTTAAAGGGGGGAGTTATTATGGATGTAACCACTCCCGAACAGGCAAGGATTGCGCAGGAAGCAGGTGCATGTGCAGTTATGGCACTGGAGAGAATCCCGGCAGATATCAGAGCAGCAGGTGGTGTATCCAGAATGAGTGACCCCAAGATGATCAAGGGTATTCAGGAAGCAGTATCCATCCCTGTTATGGCAAAGTGCCGTATCGGACATTTCGCAGAAGCACAGATTCTGGAAGCCATTGAGATTGACTATATTGATGAGAGTGAAGTACTGTCTCCGGCAGATGATGTATACCATATTGACAAGACCAAATTCAAAGTTCCATTTGTATGTGGCGCCAAGGATCTGGGTGAAGCACTCAGAAGAATCAACGAAGGTGCATCCATGATCCGTACAAAGGGTGAGCCGGGAACAGGTGATGTTGTGCAGGCAGTACGTCATATGAGAAAGATGAATCAGGAGATTGCAAGACTGACTTCCATGCGTGAGGATGAACTGTTCCAGGCTGCTAAGGAGTTGCAGGTTCCTTATGATCTTGTAGTATATGTACATGAGCATGGCAAGCTTCCTGTTGTGAATTTCGCAGCAGGTGGCGTAGCAACACCGGCTGATGCAGCATTAATGATGCAGTTAGGTGCAGAAGGTGTCTTTGTAGGCTCTGGTATCTTCAAGTCAGGAGAACCAAAGAAGCGTGCAGCAGCCATTGTACAGGCAGTAACCAATTATCAGGATGCGAAGCTTCTGGCAGAGCTTTCCGAGGATCTGGGAGAAGCCATGGTTGGAATCAACGAGCAGGAGATTCAGTTATTGATGGCGAATAGAGGAATTTAGTATGAAAATTGGAGTTTTAGCAGTTCAGGGTGCTTTTATTGAACATGAGAAAATGATAGAAGCACTGGGGCATGAAGCCTTTGAAATCAGACAGAAGCGTGACCTGGAGCTGGAGTTTGACGGTCTGATTCTTCCAGGCGGAGAAAGCACCGTCATGGGTAAGCTGCTTCGGGATCTTGGATTATTTGAACCATTACAGCAAAAGATTACGCAGGGAATGCCGGTACTTGGTACTTGTGCGGGGTTGATTTTGCTTGCCAGTAAGCTTGCAGAGGATGATACGGTTCATTTTGGTACATTGCCTGTTACTGTAAAGCGCAATGCTTATGGCAGACAGCTTGGAAGCTTCCAGACTGTAGCAGAGGTTGCACATATCGGTGAAATTCCCCTGACCTTCATCCGCGCTCCCTATATTGAGAGTGTAGGTGATGGAGTAGAGATATTAGCCAGAGTAGATGGTAATATTGTAGCAGTACAGTATGGTAATCAGATTGGAATTTCCTTCCATCCTGAAGTGACAGACTCTACGGCGGTGCATGAATATTTTTTGTCCTTGTGCAAGGCATGTCAGGCAGCAGCCTAATAAAATAATAGTATGTATGAGAATCCTGGAATTTGTTTTTCTATACAATTCCAGGATTTTTTGCATTGTAAATTGAAAATACTGTCGAAATATACTATGATTGTTCTTGAGAAAATTTATCAACAAGACATATGAGGAGGACACAGCATGACGCTGAAAGAGTTACCAATCGGCAGTATGGCGACGGTGGTTACTGTAGGTGGAGAAGGCGCATTACGCCAGCATTTTCTGGATATGGGACTGATACCGGGAGTAGATGTAACCATGGTGAAGTATGCACCTATGGGAGACCCGGTGGAATTGCAGATACATGGATATGAACTGACGCTTCGCCTGGCAGATGCAGAGAAGATAGAGATAGAGAATACAAGACGACCAGATAATATAGATGCAACAGAGCATCATAAGAAAGACATAAAGAAGGATGTACAGCATCCGGGATTAGGTGAGGGCGGCAAATATCATGTCAAAGCAGATGAGCACCCCATACCGGAAGGAGAAGTGCTGACTTTTGCCCTGGCAGGTAATCAGAACTGTGGTAAGACGACACTGTTCAACCAGTTGACCGGTTCTAATCAGCATGTAGGAAATTTCCCTGGTGTAACGGTAGACCGTAAGGATGGAGCTATCAAAGGACATAATGACACACTGGTTACAGACTTACCGGGTATTTATTCTATGTCACCCTATTCCAGTGAAGAGATCGTGACCAGACAGTTCGTGCTGGAAGAACATCCAAAGGGCATCATCAATATCGTAGATGCTACCAATATTGAGAGAAATCTGTATCTGACCATGCAGCTTCTGGAACTGGATGTTCCTATGGTACTGGCGCTTAACATGATGGATGAGGTGCGCCAGAATGGTGGTTCCATTCGTGTGAATGAACTGGAAGAGCTGCTTGGAATTCCTGTTGTACCAATTTCAGCGGCAAAGAATGAAGGTATCAGCGAATTGGTAGACCATGCATTACATGTGGCAAAATACCAGGAAAGACCGGGAAGACAGGACTTCTGCGAAGCAGACGACCATGGTGGTGCAGTACATAGATGTCTGCACGGTATCATGCACCTGATTGAAGACCACACCAAAGAAAATGACATACCTGTCAGGTTTGCAGCGGCGAAGCTGGCAGAAGGAGATATGCTGATTCTGGACAGGCTGCATCTGGACCAGAATGAGAAAGAGACTCTGGAGCACATTATACAGCAGATGGAAAAGGAGAGAGGTCTTGACCGCGCGGCAGCCATTGCGGATATGCGGTTTGCTTTTATCAGCAAGATATGCAGGCAGACAGTCATTAAACCCCATGAGAGCAGGGAACATGCAAGAAGTGCACGAATTGATAAGGTACTGACTGGAAAATATACAGCGATACCTGTATTCATTGCCATTATGGCAGCTGTATTCTGGCTGACCTTTAATGTGATTGGTGCGGCACTTTCCAGTCTGTTGGATATGGGAATTGGCTGGCTTACCAATCTGGTGCAGCAAGGCATGATGGCAACAGGTGTGAACGAAGTCCTGCAATCGCTGATTATAGATGGTATTTTTAATGGTGTGGGAAGTGTACTCAGCTTCCTTCCGATTATTGTGACACTGTTTTTCTTCCTGTCCATGCTGGAGGACAGCGGATATATGGCAAGAGTGGCATTCGTTATGGACAAGCTGTTACGTAAGATTGGTCTGTCAGGGCGAAGCATTGTGCCTATGCTGGTAGGCTTTGGATGCACAGTACCCGGTGTTATGGCAAGCAGAACGCTGCCTTCTGAGCGTGACCGTAAGATGACGATTCTGTTGACTCCTTACATGAGCTGTTCTGCGAAACTTCCGATATATCTGTTCTTTACAGCGGCATTTTTCCCGGAGCATGGGGCGCTTGTCATGATTGCACTATATTTTGGCGGCATTGTTGTAGGAATTCTGTCTGCTATTGTAATGCGTAAGTTAAAGTTCAGGGGAGAAGCTGTGCCATTTGTTATGGAGCTGCCCAATTACCGTATGCCTGGCGCGAAGAATGTAGGACAGCTGCTGTGGGAAAAGGCAAAAGACTTCCTGCAAAGGGCATTTACGGTCATTTTCCTTGCAACTATCATTATCTGGTTCCTGCAGACCTTTGATACCAGACTGAATGTGGTAACAGATTCCAGGGACAGTATTCTTGCAGTAGTTGCAGGCTGGATTGCACCGGTCTTTAAGCCACTTGGTTTTGGCGACTGGAGAGTGTCTACCGCACTGATTACCGGATTTATGGCTAAGGAAAGCGTGTTAGCAACGTTAAATGTACTTTTTGGCAGTACGGATATTTTACTGGCGGCGATCACACCGCTGGCAGCAGCAAGTCTTCTGGCTTTCTGCCTTTTGTATACACCATGTGTAGCAGCCATTGCATCCGTAAAACGTGAACTTGGCTGGAAATGGGCAGTGTTTGTAGTATTTGCACAGTGCGCGATTGCCTGGGTGGCAGCATTTGTTGTCAGATGTATTGGAATGTTATTTGTATAAAGTCTTTCAAACTGGATAGAATATCATCGTGTAATTCATCTAAAAAGAAAAGAGGATGCTACAATGATATTAAGTGAAAAAGAAATGGCAGCAATCAAAGATCTTCAGACACAGGAGAAGACCTGCGTAGAGAAGTATGCGCGTTACAGCAAGGAAGCAAAAGACCCTGTACTTGCAAATCTCTTTGAACAGATTCATCGTGAGGAACAGAAACATTATGATTCTCTTGGACAGGTGTTAAATGGAACTGTGCCATCCTGTGACTGTAATGATAGTGACGGTAAGCAGTACAGCCCTAAGGCTACCTATGATATGAAGGAGTCTGAGGATAAGAAGAATGACTGTTTCCTCGCAACAGACTGTATCGGTACAGAGAAGCTGGTCTCTTCTGAATACAATATGGACGTATTCGTCTGCAGCGAACCATCAGTCCGTAAATTACTTGCAGATATCCAGATTGAAGAACAGAATCATGCAGAAATGCTCTATAAATATAAGACTGTAAACAGTATGTCATAGGAAAAAGCGGAGAGAGGCAGGCTGCTTCTCTCCGTTTTGCCTATCTATTCTATAGGAATTATAAAATATTCATATAATATTACATAAAAGCTTGCATGTATGTGCAGGAAAACGTATAATATAAGTAATTATTCAGAGCCATGCAACAGCGATTTTGCGCATGGGGTTCTGAATAATTACGAAATACACAACACACATTAAAGAATCTGGAAAGGTATGGTTATTAGTATGAACTATAGATTATCAGAGTCAGAAGAACAGATTATGAGTTTCTTATGGGAGAATAAAGGTCCCGTTAAGACAGGTATGATTATGGATTATTTCTGGAAGACAGTAGGTAAGGACTGGAAGCGTCAGACCCTGAATACATTACTGATCCGTCTGGAAGATAAGGGCGTAATCATCAGAAGAAGAGGAATCGTAGAAGCCAAGTATACGAAGGAAGAATTACTGCATATTGAATGTCAGGACTTTGTAAATACAAAGTGTGATGGAAGTCTTAGCAAATTCGTAGAGAGATATTTTGCAGGAGAGACTGTATCAAAGCAGGAGGCTGAGGAAGTAGTCAGCCTGATTCAACAGTTAAAAGGCTGATATAAGGGCGTATGTGACCATAACAGAATGCTGATGATAGTGGGAGTATATTCCACTATTGTTGGCGTTCTTTTCGTTTGCAAGGCTTTTCATTTGGAGAAAATGTGTGTATAATTCAGTTAGATATAACTAATTCTGAAAAAGGAAAGGCATGGTAATAGAAATGTTTGGTAAAATAGGAAGAAATGATCCCTGCTGGTGTGGCAGTGGAAAGAAGTATAAGGTGTGTCATGAGGCATTTGATGAGAAAATCAATCAATATGCGAGAAAGGGACATATTGTTCCCAAGCACAATATTATTAAGACACCACAGCAGATAGAAAAGATCAAAGAGAGCTGCAAGATCAACATTGCAATACTGGATTATCTGGAGAAGAATATCCATGAGGGTATGAATACAGCGGAAATCGATCAGATTGTATACGATATGACGACCCAGATGGGAGGAATCCCTGCTCCTTTGAATTATGAAGGATATCCTTACAGTGTATGCACCTCTGTAAACAATCAGGTGTGTCACGGCTTCCCTTCAGAGGACGTGATTCTACAGCCCGGGGATATTATTAATGTAGACTGCTCTACAATACTGGATGGATATTTCTCGGATTCTTCCAGAATGTTCTGCATTGGGGATGTGAGTCCTGAGAAAAAGAAGCTGGTACAGGTAACGAAGGAATGTGTGGAGCTTGGACTGAAAGAAGTAAAGCCCTGGGGATTCCTTGGTGATATGGGGCAGGCAGTACACGATCACGCTTTTGCCAATGGCTACACTGTAGTACGTGAGATTGGCGGTCATGGTGTTGGACTGGAATTTCATGAGGACCCATGGGTTGGATATAATACGAAGCGTGGACAGGATATGCTTCTGGTACCGGGTATGATCTTTACTATTGAGCCTATGGTCAATATGGGCAAACCGGATATTTACATTGATGACGATAATGACTGGGAAGTTTACACAGAGGATGGTCTTCCTTCCGCACAGTGGGAGATCATGGTTCTCGTAACAGAGGATGGTAATGAAGTCCTTTGCTGGTAAATAAAGAGAGAGACTATGAAGAAAAGCTACGATGCAACGCAGTTAAAAATAATAGCGATCATTTCTATGGTGATAGATCATATCGCATGGGGATTTATGGATTTCTATACATGGCAGGCACAGATACTGCATGTATGTGGCAGACTGACCATTCCCATCATGTGTTTTTTTATTGCGCAGGGATATCGTAAGACCTCCAATCTGGGCAGGTATGTGTCCAGATTGGTGCTTTTCTGGCTGGTTTCTGTGGTTCCGTTCTATTTATTCTTTCATAAAGAGTATGAATATCGGCAGAATATTATATTTGACTTGCTATTAGGGCTTTTATTCCTGGTCTGTCTGGACAGCAGGAAGATGGCAAAATGGCAGAAGGTGTGCTGTTGTACGGTATTGCTGGTGATATCAGCAGTGATTGGAGGATGGCCGATTCTGCCTATTCTTTATATCTGTATTTTCTACTTCCAGAAGGGCTGGAAGAATAAGACAAAGTGGTTCTGCATGACTACAGTCGGACTTGTTGTATTCATGATGATAATCATAGCTTTGAATCAAGTCTATCATTTCTCACATTATGACTGGATTTGGTATGAAAAGACATATTTCCTTGGATTTATGCTGGCACTGCCGTTACTGAAAAGATATAACGGTAAGAAGGGAACCTATCCATTAGGGAAGTATTTCTTTTACTGCTTCTATCCGGCTCATTTTCTTGTGCTGTATGCACTCGGGCAGATGTATCACGAGTATTCGGCGTTTCTGATATATATAATCCTACAGCTTATCACGATGCTGATTGCCATGTATGTGGTATATAAGATGCTTCAGGTCAAACCCTCTAAGGCACAAACCGGCAGTGTGCTTTTTGGCAGTGCAGCCGTTATATACATGCTTGGCTTTCTCATGGAAGTAACTTCGGATTCGCTTAGCGCAGCATTTCAGGCTGTGAAAGTGGAGTATTTTGGTGAATGCTTTGTGATCATCGGATTTACTTTTTTCTTTGCGGAGTTTTGCAGAATCAGGATGCCTGTCTGGATATACTATATAGAAGGTACAGTTTCGGCAGTATGTATGTATCTGCTTTTTACGACTCGGGACAATCATATATTTTATAAAAATATTGAGTGGGACAGTACAGCGGGATATCCGAGACTGGCACTCGAATATGGGACAGGCTTTTATTGCTTTGCAGCTTACCTGGGGATTTTGTGCGTTGCTGCTCTTATTATCATGTGGGTTCATGCGAAAAAAAGAACCAGACTGGGCAGGGCAAGGATCAGAATGATGATCTATGCAGTTTTCTGCCCTTGGATTCCTCTGCTTATCAGGGCAACTGGGATTACCGGCGGATACGAAGTATCATTTCTTGGAGTCATAGGCAGTGCCTATTGTATCATGAAAGCACTTGTAAAGTATGGTTATTTCGATTCAGTACAACAGGCGGGGAATAATGCTCTTTTTAATGCAAATGAGGGACTTATGGTCGTGGATACGGCGTATAGGATTCTTTATTATAACAGGCGTATGAAGGAATGGTATCCCAAGGCTGCAAAATATAGTAAGGCAGCTGATTATATAGACATCCGCAATATTCTGAAGGATGATGAGAACGGACACCGTGTAGAGATAGGCAGTTCCATATGTGATATGTGGGCAGAACCGATATCGGAGCTGGGAGAGGTTCAGGGATATCTGATCCGGATCATTGATATGACGGAACACTATGACCGATTAGAGCAGGCGGAGAAGTCAGCACATATTGATGCCCTGACAGGTCTGTGGGATCGCGAACTGTTTAAACTGACGATGCTGGAATATCTGCAAAATGGCGGCAAAGGTACAATGTTCATGATGGATGTGGATAATTTCAAGGGAATCAATGACCATTATGGACATGATATTGGGGATAAGGTGCTGATTACGCTTGGAAGTACTCTGCAGCAGGTCTGTGCCAGAGAGCATCTGTGCTGTAGAATTGGCGGGGATGAATTTGGAGTCTTTTTAAAAGACGTTACCAGCCAGGCACAGGTCAGAGAATATGCAGAGAAAATGGGAAGTACATATAAGGACAAAATAGCAGAGCTGAATGCGGATGTGGTATCGTCTATTTCCATAGGAGGTGCTGTGGTTCGCAGAAAGATGAATTATAATAGAAAGAATATATTTGAAGATATCTACCGCAGAGCAGATGAAGCTATGTATGAATCCAAGAAAAAAGGCAAAGATACGTGGTTTGTGAAGGAATTCTGAGAAAGAGAGAACGTTATGAAGAGAAAAATAGCAGTGATCCTGGCAGGAGTCACGACAGCGGCAGCCGTATGTGGATGTGGGGCAAAACAGACCGACATGGAGATTACAGAAACAACTGTGCCGGAAAAAGAAGCACCCACTGAGACAATGACAACATCAGAGACTGCGGAAGCGCAGCAGACAACAGAAACGCAGACAATAGAGACAGAATCGGAGACAACAACTGAGCAGGAAAATGCAGTCATAGACCGTAGTGAGACTTTTGCCCTGCTGGATGATATGAAGGCAGGCTGGAATCTTGGCAATACATTAGATGCACTGGGGACATCGGATGTGTCAAGCGAGGTAAGCTGGGGTAATCCAAAGACAACACCTGAGATGATACAGGCAATTGCAGCAGAAGGATTTAAGACTTTGCGAATTCCTGTTACCTGGGGTACGCATGTATCAGCAGGATCAGAGTACAAGATAGACGAGGCATGGCTTGACCGTGTGGAAGAAGTTGTAAACTACGGATTAGATTGTGACATGTATGTCATTTTGAATACACATCATGAACCGGATTACTGGTTAAAACCTCAAGCTGACGGACTGGAGGAAGTACAGAAGGAATTGAGCGCTATCTGGCAGCAGATTGCAGAGAGATTTTCTGATTATGATGAACATTTGATTTTTGAAGGAATGAATGAACCAAGAATCAAAGGCTCTGCACAGGAATGGTCAGGTGGAGATGCAGATGGCAGACAGGCAGTGAATGTATTGAATCAGACATTTGTTGATGCCATCAGATCCACGGGCGGCAATAATGCAACCCGAACACTGATTATCTGCCCTTATGGAAATACAGCAAATGCCAGTACATTATCAGAACTTGAGATTCCTCAGGATGAACATATTGCAGTAGCCGTACATCTGTATACACCGTATTATTTTACGTATGATCCGGATGGCAGCAGTATTCATGTGTGGAATGGAACTTTGAAGAGAGATATAGTATCTGTCATGCAATTAGTAGATAGAGAACTGATTCAGAAGGGCGTTCCGACAATTATTACTGAATTCGGTGCGGTACATAAAGAATATCAGGATGCAGAGGGCAATCTGGTCTCAAATAAGGAAGATGTATTGAAATGGCTTGCAGACTATATGGAAGTGACGAATCGGTATGGGATTCCATGTATCTGGTGGGACAATAACGTGTATGGAACCTCCGGCGAACAGTTTGGACTGTTTAACAGAAGGGAACTTACCTGGTTCGATAAAGATATTGCAGACGCATTGGTTCAATATGCGAACCAGGCAGAGTAATCTGTTATGAAGGCTGCTTCATAAAGGAGACAAAACGGAACTTCTTATCCAGCAAATTGCCCATGAGGGCGACTGCCTTGCCCATTGTGAAAGCAGCAAGCACGGTTTCGATGCCAAGACCCTTAATATGACCTAACAGAAAGCTGGTCATGCAGGCTGTAACGAGCAGGCAGATTACGTCAAAGGCAATCTTGATCCTGGAGTAGGGAATCTTTGTAATATCTGCTAATTCCCTTGGGAAAAGGTCAGTCGGAACGATGGGCATTTTGCAGCGGTTGGATAATGCAATGCCAAGACTCAGGAGTACATAACTGATGATGAAATAAAGGATTCTACAGCCAAGGGATGTGGGCAAAATATTGATCCACATCTCATGCAGATCCAGAAATTCTCCAAAGAAGAATCCAACAACAAAGCTGAACAGATACTGTGGTACGAATTTTTTACGCAGTATCATGAGTGTCAACACCAGAGCACCCTGAAACAGGTAAGTCCATGTGCCAAGAGACAAAGCCGGGAATACCTCAGAGAAAGCATAGGGAACACTGGATATGGCAGAGATTCCCGCATTGGAATACAGCATAAGCACAACGCCGAAGCTGTTAATGAGCACAGCGAATACCAGAGCCAATTCTCCACGACATGTTAAAGTTTTATCATTCATTGTATTTTCGCCTTTCTATTTTAACGTTTTGTTTTAACGTTCTGTTTTCATTCAACATTTAGTGTAATCACCCATATTTTAAATAGCAAATAAATAATTTTTATGAGATAATAGATTCTATCTATAAAAGCAAAAGAAAGGGATTTGCATGAATCTGTTTTATTTACGATATTTTGTGACACTGGCACATGTACAACATTATACGAAAGCGGCAGAGCAGCTCTGTATTACCCAGCCAAGCCTGAGTCATGCCATCATGCAGCTGGAAAAGGAATTAGGTGTGCAGCTTTTTGAAAAGACAGGGAGAAATACGACATTAACACGATATGGAGAAGAATTTCTGATCTGTGCAGAACACACACTGGAGACATTGGATGCAGGTGTGGAGAATCTGCAAAGAAGCGCCAGAGGAGAGGGATTGATAAGATTGGGATTCTTACGTCCTCTGGGAGTAGAATATGTGCCGAAGCTGGCGGCTTCCTATATGGCGAAGCATCCTGACAGGATGATAGACTTTACATTTCATACGGATGTGACAGGACCTTTACTGGATGGGCTGGCGGCGCAGCGGTTTGACCTGTTATTCTGTTCCCGCCCACCAGAGGATATGGGATTTCGGGCTGTGCCGGTGAGCTGTCAGGAACTGGTGCTGATTACACCAAGAAAGCATCCACTGGCGTCTTTGAAGGAAGTGGACTTACAGCAGACCAGAGAATATCCATATGTCTTTTTCTCCAGAACTTCGGGAATCAGAGTGGACATAGACAGAATGTTTGATGAGATATCCATGGAGCCAAAGATTGCTTACGAGACAGAGGAAGATCAGGTAGTAGCAGGACTGGTGGCGCAGGGCTTTGGTATTGCAATCGTTCCTCATATGGATATGCTTCATAAGTTAGACATATCTATCATTCCAATCACCGCTCCTGCCTATGAGAGAAATTTCTATATGGTGTATGATGAGAGAACATATATGCCGCCTGTTGTCAGAGATTTTATGGAATATGTTCTGGAAATATCACAATAAACAGGCACAAAAAAACTGCTGTGGTCAGCAGCAGTTTTTTAAGGATATGTTATGAAAAAAATTGAAGTAATCTTTGTAAAAATGAAGTTTTGGAAACTAAAGTTGTGACTGCGCTGTTATCGCAGTACATGTAGCGTTCTTCACGCATCCAATTAGGCATTGCCTCTTCTCTGGGATTACCATAAGCTTCTAAGAATAAACTTGTCATAAAAAACGCCTCCTTAATTCTTATCTGAAAGATACCTTTTGAAGTGGTATCTCATCTCTCTTGTTACTATTATAATAACAGATTCCAGAATAATTCCAATGGTATAACACCCTAAAAATATAGACAAAATATGTACTCTCAGCACGAAAATGTGTTATAATATAGAAAATAAATCATAGATTTGATATAAAATCTGTATTGTGAAAACAAATGTACGCAGCACACGGACACTGTGTTTTGATTGTACTTTAACGCACAAAAGAATTTAATAAAACATATAAGGAAAGCTGGAGGATGACATGGGATTTACGATTGAAGATATGAATCTGATGGCAAAAGACAGATATCAGATGGAATTTATTGCAGGAAAGAGAGGCTGGTCCAATTCTATCAGTTGGGTATTAATGATGGAAGATACGGCGATCATTCGTAACTTTGCAGGAAAAGAGCTGGCAGTGACCACCGGACTTGGTTTCGATACAGAAGAAAAGTTGCTTGGACTTGCAAGGAAACTGGTCGTGTGCCACGCATCCGGTCTGATTATTAATACAGGGGAATATATTCATGAACTGCCACAGAGTCTGTGTGATTACTGTGATGAGAATGACCTGCCGCTAATGACAGTTCCATGGGAAGTTTATCTGTCGGAAATGATCAAGGATCTGAGTATTCGCATTTTTTTACAGGGTACTACGGATGAAGAGATCACCAGAGCCTTGATCCATGCGATTGAGGAACCGGATAACCAGGAAAATTATCGTAAAGTACTGCTTCCCTATCTGGATATAGATGGTGAATTTCAGGTGGTGCTTTTTACAACTGGTGGATTGGACGAAATGGATACTGTGGAACGCAAAAGGCTGGGGTATCGACTACAGATTTATCTGGAGAACATCACCCACAATGGCAGTTTCTTCTATTATGATGCGAACTTTGTACTGATTATGAATGACGTATCCAGAAAAGACTTTGATGAGATCGTGGAGGGCATGATAAGCAGGACGAAGCGCAGAATGCCGGAGGTGCATATTTCTGTAGGCGCTGGAAGTAAGGTCGTGGATATTGCAAACTTACGGACTGCCTATCAGAGAGCCAAGGCAGCAGTAAATATGGCACAGCACATGAATTGTGATATTGTGCATTTTGATGAAATGGGAATTTATCGGCTGCTGTATTCTGTATCAGATAAGGCAATTCTGAAAGAAATGTCCGAGGATCTGCTTCAGCCCCTGCTTACATATGATGCAAAGCACAACAGCAACTACGTGGAAGTACTGGAGAAGTATCTGGAATACAACGGCAGCATCCAGGCAGTAGCAGAAGCCATGTATACACACCGAAACACCATTATCTACCGCGTTACGAATATCAAGAAGCTGCTGGGCACAGAACTGGACACCACAGAAGAGAGATTTCAATATCAGATGGCGTATTATATCAGGAAGATGTAATAATATAATAGCATATCGGCAATAAAATATTTTTGCTGCCGATATGCTATTGCTTTTTATATGAAAATATAATAATATTTAATTAGCAAAACGGCAATAAAAATAGATTGTTGCCGATATGTTAAGGAGAAAATTATGTTTGAAGATAGAATGATGGCGTATTATTTAAAAATTTTAGAAAGGAAAACAACATTTTCCAGAGTGGATATTATGGAGACTATGCAGGAAAATGGGAAGGAGATTAGCGATGCTTCTTTTAAAGTAAAATTGCAGAAGATGCTAAAGGAAGGATTGATTGTCCGTGTAGGCAGAAATAAATATTGTGTGGCAAAGGATGGAGTGGGAATATATTCTTATGAGTATTCTGATGATGCAAAAGAAGTAGCGGAAGTTTTGGGGAAAAGGTTCCCATATCTTGAGTTTACAATTATGGATTTTGTACAGTTGAATGAATTTGTGAATCATCAGTTAGCGCATAACGTAGTATATGTATCAGTTGAGCAGGATCTGGGAGACTTCGTTTTTGAAGCATTGAAGGAAAGATATCCGGGTAAAGTGTTAATAAATCCTACTTTAGAAATATATCACCAGTATTGGTATGATGGGATGATTGTAATTGGGAAACTTGTTTCAGAAGCACCGATGGGGCAAAATGAAAAATGGAATACGAGAATAGAGAAACTTCTTGTAGATGTAATAACAAATCCTATTCTGTTAAGCAGTATCAGTGAAAAGGAGCTGGCTAATATATATGAAGAAGCTTTCGCAAAATATGCAGTAGATGAGAGCTGTATGTTTCGATATGCAAAGCGTAGGGGAGCAGAAAAGAAAATACGGGAATTCATAAAGAAAAACACAAATGTACAATTAAGAGTGGGGTAAATGAATGCTTACAAGAGATAACTTTACAGAAAAGCACATAAGAGAATTACAGAACAATAGCAAAAGAGATCCCATTCTTATTGAAAGGACCGTATATGCTTTTGGCTTGTTGGAAGCTATAGTCAGGGTGGGAATGCCTTTTATTTTTAAAGGTGGTACATGCCTGATGTTATTATTGGAGCATCCACAAAGATTATCTACAGATATTGATATTATTGTAGAGCCAGGAACGGATGTGGAAGAATATATAGAAAAAGCTGCAAAGATATTTCCTTTTGTGACATATGAAGAACAAAAACGCATTGGTAAAAATAATGTCGAAAAGCGCCATTTCAAATTCATTTATAATTCTCCGGTAAATGGAAAGGAACTATATATTTTGCTGGATGTACTTTATGAGGAAAATTATTATGAATGCATTGTAGAACGTGAAATACGAAATGAGATGCTTATGGTGGAAACACATTTCCTAAAAGTAAAAGTTCCCAGTATAGAATGCATATTGGGTGATAAATTAACGGCTTTTGCACCACATACAACAGGAATTTTGTCAGGTGTGGGAAAAGATATGGAAATAATGAAGCAAATGTATGATATAAGCACATTGATAGATGAACTGAAAGATTTTGAAAAAGTCAAGAAGACATACCAGAAAGTTGTACAATCAGAAATTGCCTACAGAGGAATTGAAGTTATAGCAAAGGACTGTTTATAGGATACTTTTGAAGCAGCACTTTGTATTGCCTCAAGAGGAAAATACAATACAGAAGAGTATCCTTTATATGTAGCAGGAATCAGAGATTTGAGAGGTCATATTTATATTGAAAGCTATAGCCCGGAAATTGCAGTAGGAAGAGCAGTGAAAGTGGCATATATAGCAGTTTGTCTATTCGCAGATGAACCATTTGAACGAGTTGAGGATTATACAAAATATATGAATGATAAATTTACCCAGCCGGAACTGACATCAGTTAAATATTTGAGAAAAGTAGATCCGGAAGCATATGCTTATATGATTAAGGTAGATAGGATAATGGAAAGTATTCGTAGTGTGGAAAAATAGATGAACTTAATGATATAATGAGCGCAAGAGAGCCATAGGGAGCTTGCTCACGATATAATGAAGTAAAAATACTTGCTTTCAAGTATGATTTTACGAAAGGAGAAACGCAATATGAAGATAACACAGTGCAAAGTAAACCATATGGAGAATCCGATAGGATATCAGTACAGGCATCTTACTTTCTCATGGATTGCCGATTGCAGGGGCAGTCTGGAGAGTAGGATTGTGATATCCAGTGCAGGACAGATGGTAAAAGACACCGGTTGGGTAAAGCTTGACATGGCGGCTACAACGTTAGAGGTGGAATTAAAGCCCAGAACTTGTTATGAATGGACGGTAGCAGTTCGTAATGAGAAAGGCGAAAGCATCACCAGTGATGTGAATTATTTTGAGACTGGTAAAATGCAGGAGCCATGGACTGCGCAGTGGATCACAACTACAGGAGAAAATGACAGACACCCGATATTCTATCATACACTTCCCGATGGTGCAGATAAGAAAGTGACAAAAGCCAGACTTTATATCTGTGGGCTGGGATTGTACGAAGCATATCTGGATGGCATTAAGATAGGAAACGACTGGCTGACACCGGGATTTAATGCGTATCATCTCTGGGTGCAGATGCAGACCTATGATGTGACAGAGATGATGCAGTCTCATCCTAAGGAGCTTTCCATTCTGGTGGGAGATGGCTGGTATAAGAGCAGAATACCTTTTGAAGGGTCTACTGTAGGATTCTATGGAAATGATTATCGTGTACTGGCAGAACTACATATTGAATATGCAGATGGTAGTAAAGAAGTGCTTTCAACAGATGAGTCATGGCAGGTCAGACGAAGCAATATCACCTTTTCAGGAATCTATGATGGAGAATGGCAGGATGACACCTTACCACAGGGGGGAGTGGAAGCAGTTGCAATAGCCACACCACTGAAAGGACAGTTGATAGACAGACTCAGTGTTCCTGTGAGAACGCATGAAGAATTTCATCCTGTCCTTGTTCCCAATGATGCAGGTGAGACGATACTGGATATCGGGCAGAATCTGGCAGGAATCTTCACTCTCAGAGTACATATCCCCAAAGGACATAAGGTGCACATTCAAGCAGGCGAAGTGTTGCAGGACGGACATTTCTACCGCGACAATCTGCGTACTGCCAAGGCAGAATTCTACTATACATCAGATGGCGAAGAGCATATTGTAAGACCACATTTTACCTTTTATGGTTTCCGATATCTGAAAATAGAAGGAATCGAGAATTTTGATCCAAAGGATATCACAGTTTATGCCCTTTATTCTGATATGCCGATGAACAGCCAGTTGACGACAGGACATGCCAAGCTCAATCAGTTCCTATCTAATGTAAGCTGGGGAATGAAGAGCAATTTTGTGGATTTGCCTACAGACTGTCCACAGCGCGATGAACGTATGGGATGGACAGGCGATTCCCAGGTATTCTCTGAAACAGCCTGCTTTTTGGCGCAGCCATATGCCTTTTACCGCAAATACTTATATGACATGGAGCAGGAACAGAAGAATGCAGACGGTTGTGCGCCGGATTTCGTGCCGGCAGTGACCTGCTCTGGCAAAGGCACAACAGCCTGGGGAGATGCCACGACCATTATGCCCTGGAATATGTACCTCTACACCGGAGATATTACGATTCTGCAGGAACATTTCGAGAGTATGTGTGGCTGGGTGGATTACATTACGAAAGTAGATGGCACAGACCATGGCTGGAGACGACAGTTCCACTACGGAGACTGGCTGGCGCTGGATTGCCCATATGAAGGGGATTCACAGGTCAGAGGCGGTACAGATGAGGGATTCATAGCAGATACTTATTACCGCAAGAGTGCCCTGATTACTGCACGTACAGCCAGATTGCTGGGAAAAGAAGATATTGCCGTCAAATATGAAACACTGGCTGATAAAATTTTAACAGGCATTGTGGCAGAGTACTATTCACCAAATGGCAGATGCTGTATCAATACACAGACTGCGGCACTGCTTACCCTGCATGAAGGGCTGAATCGTCAGGACAGAGCTTTGCAGCAGCTTCTTACTTTGCTACAGAATGCAGACGATAAGCTAAAGACAGGCTTTGTTGGAACACCCCTTCTGTGCGAAGAGCTGGCTGACCATGGACAGGAGAAGCTTGCAGATAAATTATTGTTGAATGAAGAATACCCTGGCTGGCTTCATGAAGTAAATCTGGGAGCGACTACAGTATGGGAACGCTGGAATTCTCTGGATGAGAGTGGACATATCTCCAGCACAGGCATGAACAGTCTCAATCACTATGCGTATGGAGCAGTAGCAGCTTATATATGGAAGAGACTGGTTGGGCTGAACCCTGTAGAAGATGCACCGGGCTTCCATAAAGTACAGATTATACCTCATGTAAATTACAGCATCGGCAGCATCCAGGCAGTATATCCCTCACCGGTAGGAGAGTATCGTATTGCATGGGAAACAACGGACCTGAATCATGTGCATTTTACAGTGAGCGTACCACCACAGGGAGAAGCATATGTGGTATTGCCAAAAGACAAACAGAACCGTACTTTCACTTTGCAGGGTGAAACACTGGATATTACCTATGAAACAGATGGCGCTATTGGTGTACACCGAAGCCTCATGGATAATTTGCAGGTGCTGATTCGTAACCCACAGTGCAGAGCAATCCTCCAGGAAGAAGTGCCAGACCTCGACTGGATGCTTGGCTTTGCCAGAGAGAACCCATTACAGGAGACACTAAGGAACAGAAAGTATACAGAAGAGAAGATAAGGCAGATAGGGAAGAAAATCAGTGAAGTAGTGGAGTAAGGGTATATGTTTAGAAAAAACAAGACATTTTTATCCAAACCTCTTGCATTGTCTTTTATAAGGTGTTACAATACAATTATGATTTATAGTGCTTGATGATAAAGAGTGGGCTTGCGAGTCCACTCTTTTATTCTGACATGCAACAACAGGAAAAGGACAGGTGAAGCAATGGCGAAGAAAGATGCCTATGAAGCACGGGCAGAAGAACTGCTGACGCCTATCGCTGCGGCGAATGGCTGTGAAGTGTACGATGTGGAATATGTAAAGGAAGGAAGCGACTGGTACCTGAGAGCTTACATTGATAAGCCGGAGGGAGTCAGTATCATCGACTGTGAGAACGTCAGCCGTGCTTTCTCAGATAAGCTGGATGAAGAAGACTTCATTTCAGATGCTTATATTCTGGAGGTGAGCAGCCCCGGACTTGGCAGGGCATTGAAGAAGGACCGCCATCTGGAGAAGAGCCTAGGAGAAGAAGTAGAGGTCAGAACCTATAAGCCTATTGATAAGCAGAAAGAGTTTACAGGTATCCTGAAAAGCTATGATAAGGACACCATTACAATACAGACAGAAGAAAAAGATTTAGTCTTTGCAAAATCTGACATAGCAATTATCAGATTAACGCTGGATTTTTAGCTTTAGGAGGGTAAAGGAAAAATGAACAAAGAATTATTAGAAGCACTGAATATTTTGGAAAAGGAGAAAGAGATCAGTAAAGAGACTCTTTTTGAGGCAATTGAGAACTCTCTTATGACAGCCTGCAAGAACCATTTCGGTAAAGCAGACAATATCACAGTACAGATTGACAGAAATACCTGTGATTATTTAGTATATGCTACCAAGGAAATCGTAGCGACACCTGAGGATGTAGAGGATGATCTGTTACAGATCTGCCTGGATGATGCCAAGAAGCTCAATAAAAAGTCAGAAGTAGGTCTGAAGATCAACGTAAAGATCGAATCCAAGGAATTCGGACGTATTGCAACACAGAATGCGAAGAACGTTATCTTACAGAAGATACGTGAGGAAGAGAGAAGCGTTATTTACAATCAGTTCTTTGAGAAGGAAAAGGACGTTATGACCGGTATCGTACAGCGCTACTCTGGCAAGAACATCAGCATCGACCTTGGTAAGGCAGATGCACTCCTGACAGAAGCTGAGCAGGTAAAAGGCGAAGTATTCCGCCCAACAGAACATATCAAGGTATACATTCTGGAAGTAAAGAATACACCGAAAGGACCTAGAATCACAGTCAGCAGAACACATCCTGAACTGGTTAAGAGACTGTTCGAAGCAGAAGTAACAGAGATTCAGGACGGTACAGTAGAGATCATGAGCATTGCCCGTGAGGCAGGAAGCAGAACCAAGATGGCAGTCAGAACCAATAATCCTAACGTAGATGCAGTTGGTGCATGTGTAGGTAAGAATGGTGAAAGAGTCAACGCTATCGTAGAAGAGCTTCGTGGAGAGAAGATTGATATCGTGAACTGGGATGAGAACCCTGGTAACTTCATCCAGAATGCCCTTTCTCCTGCCAAGATCGTAGCAGTATTTGCAGATCCTGATGAGAAGACAGCCAAGGTAGTTGTTCCTGATTACCAGCTTTCCCTTGCAATTGGTAAGGAAGGTCAGAATGCCCGTCTTGCAGCAAGACTGACAGGATATAAGATTGATATTAAGTCTGAGACACAGGCTAAGGATGCAGAAGGCTTCCGTTACGAAGACTATATGTATGATGAAGACGGCGACGTATACTACGAAGAGGACGAATACGAAGACGGCGAAGCAGCAGAGGAGACAGCAGAAGCTGTTGATACTGATGCAGCAGACGAAACAGCAGAAGAGGTTACAGAGGAAAGCAATGAGTAAGAAAATTCCTTTAAGACAGTGTGTAGGCTGTGGAGAAATGAAGAACAAGAAAGAAATGTTGAGAGTCTTAAAGACTGAGGATGAGGGCATTGTGCTGGATACCACAGGCAAGAAGAACGGCAGAGGCGCTTACGTGTGCCGTAATGCTGAATGTCTGCAAAAGGCAAAGAAGACCAAAGGATTAGACAGATCTTTCAAAATGACGATTCCCGAAGAGGTTTATGATAGCCTGACAAAGGAGATAGAGGCGCTTGAAGCAAGATAGAATATATTCCATGCTTGGTCTGGCAATGAAGGCAGGCAAGGTGGTAAGTGGAGAATTTGCAGTCGATAAGAGCATCAAGGATGGCAGTGCCTGGCTGGTGATTATAGCATCGGATGCATCGGATAACACTACAAAAAAGTTTTCCAACTCGTGTGAGTTCTATGAAGTACAGCAGTATATCTACGGTACGAAAGAGGAGCTTGGACGTGCAATTGGTAGAGATATGAGATCGTCTCTTGCCATTACAGATGAGGGCTTCGCTAAGTCATTAGGTAAATATCTGGAACCAGTTTGCAATGAGAATGGAGATAGAAATGGCAAAAATGAAAGTTTATGAATTAGCGCAGGAGATGGGCTTACAGAGTAAGGATATCCTGACAGCATTAAAAAATAAAGGGATAGAGGTAAAGAGCCATATGAGCGTATTAGAAGACGGACAGGTAGAAGATTTAAAGAACTCCTTAAAGGCACCTGCTAAGTCTGAGGAGACACCAAAGGCAGCTGAAGCTGACAAGAAAGAACAGCCAGCAGATGCAAAAGCACCGGTAAAGAAAAAGAAGAGCATTATTTTTGTAAGCAACCCACATAATTCCAAAATGCCGGGCGCACAGATTCCAAGAAAACCCGCACATCAGGAGAAGAAGGCAGCACCTGCGCCTGCACAGGCAGCGAAAGCAGCAGAGCCTGTAAAAGAAGCAGCAAAACCTGTAGAGGCACCAAAGGCTGCTGAAACTCCGGTTAAGACAGCAGAACCGGTGAACACAACAGTAAAGGCAGAGACAAAGCCTGAAACAGTAAAGCCGGTAGAAACTGCTCCAGCAGCTGAGGCACCAAAGGCAGCACCTGCACCACAGCCAAAGGCTGAGACAGTAGCAGAAGCACCTAAGGCTACAGAGGCGCCAAAGGCAGCACCTGCTCAGGAGAACAGAGCTGCACAGACATCCGCTCCAAGACAGCAGAGTGGTTCCCAGGATAGAAATTCAGACAGAAATCAGGATAGAAGACAGGGATATAATAACGGACCAAGACAGTATGATAATCAGAGACGTTCTGATAACAATAACTATCAGAGACGTGATGGCGGTCAGCAGCGTTCTTTTGACGGAAATGGCAACAGACGCGATGGCGGTCAGCAGCGTTCCTTTGATGGCAACAGACGTGACGGTGGTCAGCAGCGTTCCTTCGACGGTAACAGAAGAGACGGTGGTCAGCGTAACAATGACGGCAACAGAAGACCTTTTGATCCGAACAGACAGAATGCAAGACCAGGACAGGGCTTTGGCGGCAACAGAGGCGGCTTCAACAAGGATGATGACAGACGTGATAACAACAGAGGCGGCTTCGGCGGCAAGCAGGGCGGCAGACCAGGACAGAAGAGTAATAATTTCGTTCCAGACAGCCCGATTAAGGATGCAGAGAAGCATAGAGACGAAGAGAAGCGTCGTATCAGCCAGGAGAAGGATAAGAAGAACCGCAAGGATCTGATGTACGAAGAAGATGGCGATATGCAGAACATCAAGGGCAAGAATAAGCCTGGTAAGTTCATCAAGCCTGAGAAGAAACCTGTTGAGCAGGTAGAAGAGCAGATCAAGGTAATCACTTTACCTGAGACTCTGACAATCAAGGAACTGGCTGACAAGATGAAGATTCAGCCATCCGCTATCGTTAAGAAGCTCTTCATGCAGGGACAGATTGTAACTGTAAATCAGGAAATTTCCTATGAAACTGCTGAGAATATCGCAATTGATTATGATATCATCTGCGAGAAGGAAGTTAAGGTAGACGTTATCGAAGAGCTGCTGAAAGAGGATGAAGAAAAAGAAGAAGATATGGTTAAAAGACCTCCCGTTATCTGCGTAATGGGACACGTTGATCATGGTAAGACTTCTCTTCTGGATGCTATCCGTAAGACTAACGTAACAGATAAGGAAGCAGGCGGTATCACACAGCATATCGGTGCTTACACAGTAAACGTAAATGGTGAGAAGATCACATTCCTGGATACACCTGGACATGAAGCATTCACAGCTATGCGTATGCGTGGTGCAAATTCCACAGATATTGCAATCCTTGTAGTTGCAGCAGATGATGGTGTTATGCCACAGACTGTAGAAGCTATCAACCATGCCAAGGCAGCAGGTATCGAAATCATTGTTGCAGTAAACAAGATTGATAAGCCGGGCGCTAATGTAGAGCGTGTAAAGCAGGAATTGACAGAATATGGTCTGATCGCAGAAGACTGGGGCGGAAGTACAGTATTCGTACCTGTATCTGCTAAATCAGGCGAAGGTATTGACAACCTTCTTGAAATGATTCTTCTGACAGCAGAAGTGCTGGAGCTCAAAGCGAATCCTAACAGACGTGCAAGAGGTCTGGTTATCGAGGCTGAGCTGGATAAGGGACGTGGACCTGTTGCTACAATTCTTGTACAGAAGGGTACACTTCATGTTGGGGACTTCGTATCCGCAGGAGCAGCCAGCGGTAAAGTACGTGCCATGATTGATGATAAGGGCAGAAGAGTAAAGGAAGCAGGTCCTTCTACTCCTGTAGAGATCCTTGGACTTGGCGATGTTCCAAACGCAGGTGAAATCTTCCTTGCACATGAGAATGATAAGGAAGCAAAATATTATGCGGAAACATTCGTAGCACAGAATAAAGAGAAGCTTCTTGAAGAAACTAAGAGCAAGATGTCTCTGGATGATCTGTTCTCACAGATTCAGGCTGGTAATCTCAAAGAGCTCAACCTGATTATCAAGGCTGATGTTCAGGGTAGTGTGGAAGCAGTTAAGCAGAGTCTGGTTAAGCTTTCCAACGAAGAAGTTGTAGTAAAGTGCATCCATGGTGGTGTAGGTGCTATCAACGAATCCGATGTTATTCTGGCTTCTGCATCCAATGCGATCATTATCGGTTTCAATGTTCGTCCTGATGCACAGGCTAAGGCAACAGCAGAGCGTGAAGGTGTAGATGTAAGACTTTACAGAGTCATCTATCAGGCAATCGAAGATATCGAAGCTGCAATGAAGGGTATGTTAGACCCTGTATTTGAAGAGAAGGTAATCGGTCATGCAGAAGTAAGACAGATCTTCAAGGCATCCGCAGTAGGTAATATCGCAGGTTCTTATGTTCTTGATGGTGTATTCCAGAGAGGATGCAAGATCAGAATTACCAGAGAAGGCGAGCAGATCTACGAAGGCGAACTGGCATCATTAAAGAGATTTAAGGATGATGTGAAGGAAGTTAAGGCAGGATTTGAATGTGGTCTTGTATTTGACGGATTTGATGCTATGCAGGAGCTGGATATTGTAGAGGCATATATTATGGTAGAGGTTCCAAGATAGGAACTTCTGCCCTGAACTGAAGTAACTGCAGATATTGATTGCAGCTTACGGAAAGGTGTAATAAGTATGAGAAAGAACAGTGTTAAGAATACCCGTGTGAATGGGGAAGTCATGCGTGTCCTTGCTGAAGTGATAAGAAGCGAGATCAAGGACCCAAGAATTAACCCCATGACCTCAGTTGTAGCTGTAGAGGTAGCACCGGACTTGAAGACTTGTAAGGCATGGATTTCTGTTCTGGGTAATGAAGAATCTCAGAAGGATACACTTGCCGGTCTAAAGAGCGCAGAGGGCTATATCAGAAATCAGCTTGCAAGAAAGATCAATCTGAGAAATACACCTGAAATTCGTTTTATTATTGATCAGTCTATTGAATATGGTGTGAATATGTCCAGAATGATCGATGAAGTCAATCGTGCAGATGATGAGAAGCATGTGGATGATGACGCGGAGTAACCTTTAGATAATCAGTGCGGGGAAGTGTCCTTTCCCCGCATTATTTAAGAGAGGAAGAGGATGTGTATATGTTCCAATTATTGAAGGAATGTGAAGGAGCAGCTAATATTGTAATATCCGGTCATATCAGACCCGATGGAGACTGTGTCGGTTCCTGTATGGCAACATATTTGTTTCTGAAAAAGACAATGCCGAAAGCTGATATCAGAATTTTTTTGGAACAACCGGCAGACATTTTTTCCTGTATTCAGGATTTTGACCTGATAGATACTACTTTTCAGATGGAAGAAGAGCCTGATGTATTTATCGCACTGGATTGCGAGAAGACCAGACTTGGAGAAGCTGAGAAGATTTTTGACAAAGCAAAGAAAACTATCAACATCGATCACCATATCAGCAATGAACATGGTTGTGGCGATGTCAATTATATAGATCCCAAAGCAAGTTCAGCTTCTGAGCTTGTGTATGATGTTCTGGATAAACAATATCTGGATGAGGAGATTGCCAAGGCAATCTATATCGGTATGATTCATGATACCGGTATTTTCCAGTATTCCAATACATCACCTAAGACATTACATACAGCAGCAGATTTGATTTCCTACGGTTTTGATTTTCCGTCTCTGATTGATAAGACTTTCTATGAGAAGACCTATGTACAGAATCAGATCCTGGGAAGAGCTTTACTGGAGAGTATTCTGTTCATGGATGGCAAATGTGTAGTCAGCTACATTGACCAGAAGACCATGAAATTCTATGACGTCACCAGCAAAGACCTTGAAGGCATCGTAAGCCAGCTTCGTATCATCAAGGGTGTGGAATGCGCAATCTTTATGTATGAGACGTCCACGCTGCAGTACAAGGTAAGTCTTCGTTCCTGTAGTTATGTGGATGTAAGCAAAGTAGCAGAGTATTTTGGCGGCGGTGGACACAAGCGTGCTGCAGGCTGTACAATAAATGGTACTTTCTATGATGTAGTAAATAATCTTTCAGAACAGATTGAGAAACAGATGTAAATCGGATAGATATATAAGGAACAGAAACATTGATTAACGGAATTATTAATATATATAAGGAAGCGGGCTTCACCTCTCATGATGTGGTGGCGAAGCTCCGTGGAATTGTGAAACAGAAGAAAATAGGACATACCGGAACTCTCGACCCGGATGCGGTAGGAGTGTTGCCGGTATGTTTTGGTAATGCGACCAAGTTATGCGATATGCTTACAGATAAGACCAAGGAGTACCGGGCATGTATGCTGTTAGGCAAGACTTCTGATACGCAGGATGCCAGTGGCACTATACTGACTGAGAAGGAAGTAACAGCCAGCGAGGAAGAGGTCAGAGAAGCTATTATGAGCTTTGTAGGCACATACGACCAGATACCGCCTATGTATTCTGCTCTCAAGGTAAACGGGAAGAAGCTGTATGAACTGGCAAGACAGGGCGTGGAGATTGAGCGAAAGCCCAGAACAGTAGAGATTCATCATATCCATATAGATGAAATTGCTTTACCGTATGTTACTTTTACAGTGGGATGCTCCAAGGGAACCTATATCAGGACGTTATGTGCGGATATTGGAGACAAGCTTGGATGTGGTGCATTGATGGAATCTCTTATAAGAACCAGAGTAGGTACTTTTCCTATAGAAGAGGCACTGAAATTATCACAGGTAGAAGAACTGGTAAGAGAAGGACATCTGGAAGAGCGAGTGATTGCGCCGGATGCAGTTTTTGAAGAATATGAAGCCATAACAGCACTGCCTGAAGCTGACAAGACACTGTTAAATGGCAATAAATTATATTTTGGACAGGTAAGAGCAGTCAGAAAAAGATTTGCAGATGGAGAATGGGTCAGAGTGTATGCCAGCAATGGTACATTTACAGGAGTGTATGTATTTAGCGAAGAAGAACATGGTTTCAAGCCATATAAAATGTTCCTGTAGACGAATCTGAATGAGGATTAACATCATGAAAATTATTGAAAAGACAACAGAATTTGAGCTTACAGAGGATACAGCAGTTGCAATTGGCAAGTTCGACGGTTTTCATATGGGACATCAGAAGCTTTTGCATATGGTCACAGAACAGAAAGCGAAGGGACTTGCAGCAGCAGTATTTACATTTGTGCCTTCACCGGCTGCTTTTTTCAGCAAAGAAGCACAGCAGGAGCTGACTACGATTCAGGAGAAAAGAAATATTTTTGAAGAAGCAGGTGTGGACTATCTGATAGAATATCCCTTTTATCAGGAGATTGCAGATATGGAACCGGAGACATATATCCGTAAAGTACTGGTAGAACAGTTGCATGCAAAATGCATTGTTGCCGGCGAAGATGTGTCTTTTGGCAAGAAAGGCATGGGCAATTACAGATTGCTGGAACAGAAGTCTACGGAGTATGGATATCAGGTCATTATTATAGATAAAGTGCAGTATCAGGGCAGGGAAATCAGTTCTACCTATGTCCGTGATGCAGTGAAACAGGGTGAAATGGAGCTTGTAACGAAGCTTCTGGGACAACCCTATCATGTGGGAGGCACGATTGTACATGGCAGACATCTTGGAACCGGACTTGGTATGCCTACAGTCAATATACTGCCACCGCCTGAGAAGCTTCTGCCACCGAATGGCGTTTATTATTCTTACGTAATGATGAATGGCAGGATTTATCTTGGAATCACGAATATTGGAACGAAACCTACAGTCAGCGGTGAAGCTGTAATGGGTGTAGAGACATTTATCTATGATTTTGACCAGGATGTATATGGACAGGATATACAGGTATATCTGCTGCATTATAAACGCCCGGAAATGCGATTCCATGGTATAGAGGCATTGAAGAAGCAAATGGCAACAGATATTGCTGCCGGACGTGAATACCATGGACTGGGCGTATAATCTACGGAAATATCTTCTATTTTGCAAATGTTGACATAAAAAAAGAGCAATGCTATAATCAGTCTGTAACAATTTGTAACATATTTGTAACAAGTTGAAGCAGACTGTTTTTGTGTCTGCGATTTAGAGTTTGCAGGTTATTGAAAGGTATGGTTATAAAATGAAAAATAAAAGATATGCGCATCTGCTGGCGGTACTTG
>CAVBMG010000013.1:0-48852 GCA_963596435.1 Agathobacter sp. | reverse complement strand
TAGAAGGAGTGGGATTATGCTGAAGGGTATGTCAAGAGATCGTGTCAAAGGTTTTCTGAATGTTGATGGCACGAGAATTGTGAATGAAGATGGAAAGGAAGTTATCCTTACAGGCTGGGGACTTGGTAACTGGTTATTATGTGAAGGATATATGTGGCTTTCTGATGGATGCGAGAGAATAGACCGTCCAAGGAGAATTGAACAGGTAGTTGAGGAATTGACAGGAGCAGATTATGCACAGCAGTTCTGGAGTACTTTCAGAAGAAATTATATTACAGCAAAAGATATAGAGGGTATGGCGAAGCTTGGTTACAACTCTATAAGAGTTCCTATTAATTACCGGCTTTTCATGGAAGAAGGAGAGGACATCATCTGGAAAGAAGAAGGGTTCGATCTCCTGGATCAGTGTGTGGAATGGTGTGAGCAGTTCGGTCTTTATATGTGGATAGATCTGCATGGAGCACCGGGAGGTCAGACAGGAGCCAATATAGATGACTGTATTGATGATATGCCACGCCTTTTCATGGATGAATATCAGTTCAATAAAGGAGTTGCCTTGTGGGAACAACTTGCCAGAAGGTATCATGACCGATGGATCATAGCAGGCTATGATATTCTGAATGAGCCACTTAGACCTAAGAGAACAGAAAAGGATATTGATGTAGAATACCTTGTACCGGAGTTAAAGAGATTCTATGAAGAAGCAATCGCAGCAATCAGGAAGTGGGATACCAGACATCTGATTTCGCTGGAAGGTCATCAATGGGCTACACAGCCTCATGTATTCTGCAAAAAGTATGATGAAAAAATGGTAATTCATTTTCACAGATATGGCTGTCTTCCTGATAAAGACTGCCTGAAGCTGTATCAGGAATTATCACGCAGATGGAATTGTCCATTGTGGCTGGGAGAGACCGGAGAGGGCGAATTGTCCTGGTATACAGCACTTTATCCATTGGCTGCAGAATTTGGAATTGGGTATAATATATGGCCATGGAAGAAGATGGATACACAGAATTCTCCATGCAGCGTTGTCAAGCCAACAGACTGGGATCAGATCATAGAGTATGCAAAAGGCGGTAAGCATCCTGGTTATTCCAAAGCACAGGAAATTCTGAATGAATATCTGCAAAACATGCTGTACGAGAATTGTATACATCATAATGAAATTACAGATTATGTATTAAGACGTCCGGGCAGCAGGATTATGGCAGTGGATTTTGATGAGCTGCCGGGCAGGGGGATATCCTATTCTGGTCTGCGGCAGGAAGAAAATATTATAGAATACAGGTTAAGGACAGGAATGCGGGTAGAAGAAAGGCAGACATTAAAGACAGGAAATATGGGATTTGACTGTAAGTGGAATAAATATCGTCTCATTATGGAAAAGGGAGAATATGCGAAATATTCCCTGCATGATATAGAGGAAGGGCATGATGTGCGGGTTGTACTTGAAGTCCCCAAGCATGTGATATTGCAGATATATCAGGATGATACAAGGCTTGGTCAGGCGGAACTGTTCCAGAGTAACGGAGTTACAGAAACCTCGGTGTATGGATTAAAAGCATCTTCCAGAAGTACGATCAGAATTGAAGTGCAGGAAGGCATGGCAGAATTTATACAGGTTCAGACCAGATAACATAAAAATCATGGATAAACAGCTTGTTGTTGAATGGAGGAAATGTTACAATATGAAGCAGAAATCATGATTTTTTATGGACAGAACGGAGGACGCAAATGGGAAAGGTAACAATAAAAGATGTAGCCAGAGAGGCGGGAGTATCTATTTCTACCGTGTCTAATGCATTGAATGGCGTAGATGTAGTGTTACCGGAGACCAAAACGCATATCCTCGAAGTAGCAGACAGGCTGCATTACATTCCTAATATGAATGGTCGGAATCTGAAGACCAAAGCAACTAAGACAATAGGGCTTCTGGTTACGTCACTGAAAGGTCCGTATTTTGGTATATTGGCAGATACATTATTCTGGGAGTGTAAGAAGAATGGGTATGATTTTAACATATTTGTGACCTGGGACAGTCAGTCAGCTATGAATAATGTTCTTGGAAATCGTGTAGATGGATGGATCATACTGGATAATGACATACAGGAAACGGAAGAGAACAGGATTTTTGCTTATGAGATACCGACAGTTTTTCTTGACAGGGAAGCTTCTGGAGAAAAGGCGTCAAGTGTTGTATTTGATTCCTATCATGATGGAGTGATGGCGACAGAATATCTGTTACAGAAGAAACCTCAGAAAATTGCATTTGTTCAGGGTGTATGGAATAATTATGACGCAAGACAGCGTTATCAGGGATTTATGGACACTCTGGCAAGGCATGATATAGGGGTTGAACCCGAATATATTTTGAACGGAAGTTTTGAGCGGTATACAGCTCATGATGCTATGCAGGAATTTTTGCAAAAGAAGCGACCCGTTCCGGATGCCATATTTGCTGCCAATGATTTAAGTGCCATTGGATGTATGGACGTACTTCTGGAAGCCGGGTATCATATCCCTGAAGATGTTATAGTAATGGGAGTAGATGATATTGAACTGGGTGAATGGTATCGTCCTGCACTTACAACAATCAGAACAGGTATTGAGAAGCAGGCTGTTGTGGCAGTAGAGAAGATGATGACGCTTCTGACAGGAGAAGCCAAGGGGGATATTACCAAGATACAGGGAGCATTAATAGAGAGACAGTCAACAAATAAAAATGCAGGAGCTGATTAAAACAGCTCCTGCATTAAGTATTTATAGATACTCTGATTTTTCTTCTGCCAACTGTCACAGATCGAAGCTGCCATATCTTCCGTTGGGACAGACAGCTTGATATTGACCAGTTCTACATCTTTTTCACGGGCAATCAATTGGGCCTCGAATTCACCGGTAGTAGCCTTATAGTAGGTTGAGGTGATGGAGGCCTCATTTTTTAATTCCAGATGTTTCTCATCAAGAAAAGCATCAATATCAGCAATAATGGCTTCTCCAATACGATTGCCGAAGTAGGAGAGTGTATTGCGCCCCTCATCCGTAATGGAGAAATAAGTCCGATTCATCGTAGTGTCTGCTTTGATCAGTTCTGTATCCTGCAGATCGGAGATGACTTCCTGTAATGTCAGAAAGTTCGTATATTCTTTTTCAAGGATGAATTCACTGATCTGAGCGTAGGTCAGCTTGAATTTCACTTTATTGAGCATGTAAAGAACGATGAGCTTATAGAGTGTCAATGGATCTTGTGTCATGAATATCACGTCCCTTTCATTGATTAGTTGATTTGTAATATTTGCCTTGCCAGGAATCCCGCAGCCGCAGCTGCTGATGGAGTGTATTGAGCACATGACGCTTGTTCAGACTCCATGTAGGTGCAAGCAGCAGATTCTTAGGCCCATCACCGGTTACACGATGAATAACGATGTCAGGTGACAGAACTTCCAGACAGGTAATTACAATATCAATATACTCCTCCAGAGACAGAATATCAAAAGTTTTTTGCTCATAGAGGGTAGCCAGATCTGTATTCTTCAATACATGAAGAAGCTGTAGCTTGATACCGTCAATATGACAGGAATTCAGATAGTTACAGGTCTCCAGCATCATTTCTTTCGATTCCTGGGGAAGCCCCAGGATGACATGGACAATAACAGGAACCGAGATTGCCTGAAGACGGGATAGTGCTTCTTCAAATGTACTAAGAGGATAGCCTCTGCGTATAAATTTTGCAGTCTCTTCGTGCATCGTCTGTAAACCCAGTTCAACCCAGATAAATTTATCAGGATAGGAGTCTTTTAACGAACTTAACAGAGCTATCACATCATCGCCCAGACAATCTGGTCTTGTAGCAATGGAGATACCGACTACATCAGGTTCTTCCAGCGCTTCGGTATAGAGACTGCGCAGCCGCCCGATGGGGGCATAGGTGTTCGTATAGGATTGAAAGTATGCAATGAAACGATTGCCTGTTTTTTTCGTGTGAAAATAGGAAAGACCTTCCAGAAGTTGTTGGCGTATGGAGGAAACCCCGCAAGCAGAGACAGCAGGACTTGCGAAGTCACCACTGCCTCCTGCACTGCAGAATATGCATCCGCCTGTCCCAAGCGTGCCGTCACGGTTAGGACAGGTCATACCTGCATCCAGGGCTATTTTATAGATTTTCTCACCATATTGATGTTTTAATTCATAATCAAGAGAATGATAGGGCTTGTCTCCCCAGCGTAAATGATTCATCTTAGCGTCTGATGTGAGATTTTACAGCTTCAGCTACCAGTTCGGCAACCTTAGGGTTGAATGCTTCCGGCATAATGTTGTCTTCGTTCAGTTCATCATCAGGAACCAGACCGGCAATGGCATTGGCAGCAGCAAGCTTCATCTCTTCTGTAATCTGTGTGGCACGTCCTTCCAGAGCACCCTTGAAGATACCGGGGAAAGCGACAACGTTATTGACCTGATTCGGGAAGTCGCTTCTGCCGGTTCCTACGACTCTTGCACCGGCAGCCTTGGCAACATCCGGCATAATCTCAGGGACAGGGTTAGCCATAGCGAACAGAATAGAGTCTTTTGCCATGGAAGCTACCATTTCAGGAGTTACGATATTAGGAGCAGATACACCTACGAAAATATCAGCGCCCTTTAATGCATCAGCAAGGGAACCTGTCTCATGGTTGGGATTGGTAATCTTTGCCATCTTTTCCTGCATCCAGTTAAGACCCTCTGTTGTGGTATCTACGATACCTACCTTGTCACACATGATGACATTGGTGAAGCCATAAGTCAGAAGAAGTCTTGTGATTGCGACACCGGCACTTCCTGCGCCATTTACAACGACTTTGCAGTTCTCTTTCTGCTTGCCTACAACCTTCAGCGCATTGATAATACCTGCAAGAACAACGATGGCAGTACCATGCTGGTCATCATGGAAAACAGGAATATCCAGAATTTCCTTTAATCTCTCTTCGATTTCAAAACAGCGTGGAGCTGAGATATCTTCCAGATTGATTCCACCATAGGCAGGTGCAAGCCAGGTAACGGCTTTGATGATTTCTTCTGTATCCTGTGTATCCAGGCAGATGGGTACTGCATTGACTCCACCGAATTCCTTGAACAGAACGGCTTTACCTTCCATAACAGGCATAGCGGCATAAGGTCCGATATTGCCAAGTCCCAGAACGGCACTGCCATCAGATACAACGGCAACCGTATTTGCTTTCATCGTATATTTGTAGGCAGCTTCCTTATCCTGGGCGATTACCTTACAAGGCTCTGCAACGCCGGGAGTATAGGCAAGAGATAAGTCTTCTCTTGATTTTACGGGAGTTTTGGAGACAGTTTCCAGCTTTCCGTTCCATTTTTCATGAAGTTCCAGTGCTTTTTCCTGAATAGTCATAAGTACACATCTCCTAGTATTTTAAATTTTTAACTTCATTATAATGTAAGAAACAGGTCTTCGCAATAAATTCTTCTTCCTATTTTAGAAAAAGTGCGCTATAATAGGTAAGGCAGCACATTCTGCTGCGTCATATGAACATATTACACAAATGTCGTATATATGTATCTGAAAAATACAGCATATCCAAAGAAAGAATAAGTAACAACCCCAATTATAAAAGGCAGAAGATATTCATAATGGAACGTATATAGATATGGAGGAAAGTATGAGAGAAAAATACGAATCTCTTGCATTGGCTGATTTACGTGCAATCGCCAAAAACAGAGGCATTAAGGGAACCAGCGGGCTGAAGAAGGCGCAGTTGGTGGAACTGATGCTTGCTGAAGATGAAAAGGACAAGGCTGCTGGCAAAGATGTAGAGCCAAGACCAGTGTTACGTGCGCCGGGAGAAGCCAGGGAAGAACGCCCAGAGGAGAAATTTCCCGCAGAGCTGGACAGCGGTATGGCTGCAAACGGCATTCTGGAAGTCATGCCTGACGGATTTGGTTTTATCCGCTGTGAGAATTTCCTGCCCGGTGAAAATGACGTTTATGTGGCACCAAGTCAGATTCGCCGCTTTAATCTCAAGACAGGCGATGTTATCGTAGGAAATACCAGAGTAAAGACACAGAATGAGAAGTTCAGTGCATTATTATATGTGAAGAAGGTCAATGGATTACCACCTGAACTGGCTTGCAAACGCCGCAATTTTGAGGACATGACTCCTGTTTTCCCAAATGAAAGAATCAGACTGGAGACAGCAGGGGCAAGCGTTGCCATGCGAATCATGGATCTGATGAGCCCTGTGGGAAAAGGTCAGCGTGGTATGATCGTGTCACCGCCAAAGGCTGGTAAAACGACTCTGTTAAAGGAAGTTGCCCAGTCCATCAAGAAGAATTCACCGGAGATGCATCTGATCATTCTGCTGATTGATGAGCGTCCTGAGGAAGTAACAGATATCCGTGAAGCAATAGAAGGTCCAAATGTAGAAGTCATTTATTCCACCTTTGACGAATTGCCGGAGCATCATAAGCGCGTATCCGAAATGGTCATAGAGCGTGCCAAGAGACTGGTAGAGCATAAGAAAGACGTATGTATCCTTCTGGACAGCATTACCAGACTGACAAGAGCCTATAACCTGACTGTGCCACCCAGTGGAAGAACACTTTCCGGTGGTCTTGATCCGGCAGCACTGCATATGCCCAAGAGATTCTTCGGTGCAGCCAGAAACATGCGCGAAGGCGGCAGCCTTACAATTCTTGCAACAGCCCTGGTAGACACAGGTTCCAAGATGGATGATGTGGTATACGAAGAATTTAAAGGAACAGGTAATATGGAAATGGTACTGGATCGAAGACTTTCCGAGAGAAGAGTGTTCCCTGCCATTGATATTCCAAAATCCGGTACAAGACGTGAAGATCTGTTGTTGACACCGGATGAACTGGAGGCAATCAATATTATCCGAAGAGCCCTTAATGGACTGAAACCGGAAGAGGCAGTAGATAAGATACTTGACCTTTTCTCGAAGACCAAAGATAACATGGAATTCGTTAATACTGTAAAGAAGATGAAATTCATATAAAAAAGACTTGCATATCATAAAAAGCTATGTTATACTGAGTAAGCTGTTTATGAGAACATAAGTAAATGAAAAAGAAGATTTTATCTATAGAGAGGTGAAAAACATGAGAGAAGGAATCCATCCTAATTACTATCAGGCAACTGTTACATGCAACTGCGGTAACACATTCGTAACAGGATCTACAAAGCCTGAAATCCACGTTGAAGTTTGTTCAAAATGCCATTCATTCTACACAGGTCAGCAGAAGGCTGCATCAGCTCGTGGACGTATTGATAAGTTCAATAAGAAGTACGGCGTAGAAAGCAAATAAGAAACGTTCAAAAGGTTGAGGTAAGATTTTATCTCAACCTTATTTTTAGTTCATAGGATATGTGACAGACTCGGAGGACTATATGGCTAAGAAGAAACAGACACATTATTCCGGTATCGGCGGACAGGCAGTATTGGAAGGTGTGATGATGAAGAATAGAGATAAATATGCAGTGGCTGTACGCAAGCCCAATGGTGAGATTGATGTAGAAGTCGAGGAATACAAGGGCGTATGCGGAGATAAGAAATTTGCGAAGCTGCCGTTTATCCGTGGTGTATTTGCTTTTATTGATTCCCTGATACTGGGAATGAAGGTAACGACTTATTCTGCTTCCTTCTATGAGGAAGAGGATGAGAAGCCAAGTAAGACAGAAGAGAAGCTGGAGAAACTTCTGGGTAACAAGGCAGATGATATCATGATGACTTTTACCGTGATTTTATCCGTAATCATTGCGGTGGCACTCTTCATGCTCCTGCCCCTGTTCCTTTCAGATCTGCTTGGTAAATACATCCGCAATGCCAGCGTGATTGCAATTATCGAAGGATTGATCAGAATACTGATCTTTATTGCATACATCGCTGGAATCTCTCTTATGAAAGATATTAAAAGGCTCTATATGTATCACGGAGCAGAACATAAATGTATCAACTGTATTGAAAAAGGCAGACCACTTACAGTAAAAGATGTAAAGCGAAGCTCCAGACAGCATAAGCGTTGTGGTACAAGCTTTCTGTTATTCGTTGTACTGGTGAGCGTCATCGTATTCTTCTTTATCAGAGTAGATAATATGGCGCTGAAGCTAATTCTGCGTATTGCACTGGTTCCTGTCATTGCAGGTATTTCCTATGAGATTATCCGTCTGGCAGGTAGAAGTGATAATATTCTGGTAAGAATCATATCCGCTCCTGGTTTGTGGATGCAGAAACTTACCACCAAAGAGCCGGATGAAGATATGATCGAAGTAGCGATTGCTTCTGTAGAAGCAGTCTTTGACTGGAAGGCATACTTAAAAGATACCTTCGGATACGAAGTTGATGACAGCTGGATGCAGGATACAACTGCGGCAGAAGAGCCTTAGCAGGGTTATGAATATGACATACAGAGAATTATATGAATATGGAAAGAAGCAGCTGGAAGATGCAGGAATCGAAGAGGCTGCACTGGATGCCAGACTGCTTTTGGAATATATCTGCCATACAGACAGGAATGCGTTGCTGGTTCATGGCGACAGTGTGCGAAATGATCTGGAAGAACAGTTCTATCGTACAGTAATAGAGAGAAGAGCACAGAGAATACCCCTGCAGCATATTACAGGTGAGCAGGAATTCATGGGGCTTACTTTTAAGGTGAATGAGCATGTACTGATTCCCAGACAGGATACAGAGATTCTGGTGGAAGAGGCAATGAGATATCTTAGTGACGGTACGCGCATACTGGATATCTGCACCGGCTCCGGATGCATTTTGCTGAGCCTGTTAAAATACAGTAATGAATGTGAAGGCATGGGCGTGGATATTTCAGAGGATGCACTGGCAGTTGCAAGAGAAAATGCCGATAGACTTGGGATTCAGGCTGATTTCAGACAAAGCGACCTCTTGGAGAAGGTAGAAGGCAGGTTTGATATGATCGTATCGAATCCACCCTATATTGAGACTGCTGTGATAGAGACTCTGATGCCTGAGGTCAGGGAACATGAGCCAATGATCGCTCTGGATGGCAAGGCTGATGGGCTGTATTTTTACAGGAAAATTATAGAACAGTGTCCGGCGTATATGACCCGTGGTGCGAGACTGTTCTTTGAAATAGGTTACAACCAGGGCGAAGCAGTAAAGGAACTCATGATACAGAGGGGATTTACCGAAGTAGAAGTGATACAGGATTACGCGAAGCTGAATCGAGTCGTAACCGGTTGCTGGAATATGGCATAGATATTCCATAAGGGATAGATACGCACATGGCAGATCAGTGTCTGTGCAGGTGATTGACAAGGTTAATATTTGGAAAGGCATGGTAATAGAGATGTTTGATAAGTTAGATGATTTGATTGCCCGTTATGAAGAAATCATGAACGAGCTTCATGAGCCTACAGTAGCAGATAATCAGGCAAGATTTCGTTCTCTGATGAAAGAGCAGAGTAACCTGCAGCCTATTGTAGAAGCTTATACAGAATATAAGAAATGCAAAGAGACCGTAGAAGATTCCCTTTCTATGCTGGAATCTGAAAATGACGAAGAGATGCGTGAAATGCTCAAGGAAGAACTCAATGATGCCAAGAAGCGTATTGAAGAATTGGAGCAGCAGTTAAAGATTCTTCTTCTGCCTAAGGACCCTAACGATGATAAGAACGTAATCGTGGAGATCCGTGCAGGCGCAGGTGGAGACGAAGCAGCATTGTTCGCAGCAGAAATCTACCGTATGTATGTACATTACGCAGAGAGCCGCCGTTGGAAAGTAGAGACTATGGAAGTCGAAGAAATCGGTATCGGTGGTATGAAGAGCGTTACTTTCATGATCAGTGGACAGGGCGCATATTCAGTAATGAAGTACGAATCCGGTGTACACCGTGTACAGCGTGTCCCTGAGACAGAGTCCGGCGGACGTATCCACACCTCTACAATCAGTGTAGCTGTTATGCCGGAAGTTGATGAAGATATTGATATTAAGATTGAAGATAAGGATATCCGTATTGATGTAATGCGTGCATCCGGTAACGGTGGACAGTGTGTCAACACCACAGACTCCGCTGTACGACTGACTCACTATCCTACAGGTATCGTGGTATACAGCCAGACTGAGAAATCCCAGTTACAGAATAAGGCTAAGGCTTTCGCCCTTCTGCGTGCCAAGTTGTATGATATCGAGCAGCAGCAGAGACATGATGCAGAAGCAGAGATGCGTAGAAGCCAGATCGGTACAGGTGATCGTTCCGAGAAGATCAGAACCTATAACTTCCCTCAGGGACGTGTCACTGACCACAGAATCAACCTGACCCTGTATAAGCTGGATAAGATCATGAATGGTGATATCCAGGAAATTATCGACGCCTGCATCGCAGCCGACCAGGCAGCTAAGCTGGCGAAGATGAATGAGAACTAAAGTACACAGAAAGACAACAGAAAAGAGATTATAAAAGGGAGAGATTATGAAAAAGAAATTAGTATTAGCATTGACGATGATGGCAGTAAGCACCATGGCTATGAACGGATGTGGTTTCAGTGCAGAACAGGGAGACTCCAACGAGGAGCAGAGCGTAGAAGTTACCAGCATTTCCTTTGAAGCAAAGGAGGAAAGCGCCAATACTTCTACAATGCAGGGCGAGGAGAACAGTGTTACACAGACAACAGAAAGTACAGAGCATGCGAATCCTTGGACAGAATCTGACTGGCAGGGAGTTATTAATGCAACCGGCTTTGATATGACAGCTCCTGAAGACGCTGTAAACGTAGCTTATTCTTATATGAGTGAGAGCAAAACAGCACAGATGACCTATGAACTGGATAGTGAGCAGTGGAATTACAGAATTCAGCCGGCAAATGAACTGACAGATATTTCAGGCATGAATTATGACTGGGATGGAACGGAAGATGGCAGTGTTGCTGGCTGTGAAGCTAAATACTACTCGTATGTGGGACAAAATCATGGCAAAGACGAAGATATACAGGTAGTCAACTGGTATGATGCTGTAACCGGTGTTGCTTATTCTTTATCTGCTAAAGGAACAGATCTTAATGGCATGGATATCCAGGTATATGCTGAGAACCTGTATGCACCGCTTCAGGGTGATGCAACGGATGATGCAGTAGCAGACCGTGAATTTGAACTGACTAACTATTTCCTTGGTGAACATGTAAGAAGCTATGACAGCAGCAGCCTGACGATATCAGAGAATGCTGATGGAACCTTTGATGTCAATATTGATATTATCAGATTGTGCAGCTTAGAGAATGGTGTTGGTACTTTTAAGGATCATAAAATGTACTTTGATGTAACAGATCCTAGTGGAAATACACTTTCGGGCATGATATACAGAGACAGTGATAACAGTCTGTGTGTGAAGATTACAGACAGTACATGGGATTATCTGCCTAATGATGATATTTTAGATGGCTTTGGCAAATAAGGAGCGGCATGAGCTGCAAAGCCAAAGAGCCTGTATTCCTTAAAGTGGACATTGTCCATTTTGTATGTTATACTCTCTTCTGTATAAATATTCAGAATCGAGGTATAACATGAACATAACAAAGAGAAGAATGTTTTCCACACTTCTTGCAATATTGCTATTTGCAACATTATTGGCAGGATGTGCCGGCAAGCAGTCAGATGCAGGACAAAGTGATGCATCACAGAAAGAGATTACCTGTGCAGCAGATCTGGAGGGGGCAAGAATCGGTGTACAGCTTGGAACAACTGGCGATATCTACGTATCGGATTATGAAGGTGACGAAGCAGGAACGCAGATTGAACGTTATAACAAGGGTGCAGATGCCATCCAGGCATTGAAACTTGGCAAGATTGATTGCGTAGTCATAGATGAGCAGCCAGGCTTACAGTTTGTGAAACAGAACAGTAACATTCGTATTATTGATGAAGAATTTACACTGGAAGACTATGCCTTTTGCGTAGCCAGGGAAAATACAGAGCTGCTGGACAATATCAATGGTGCATTGGAGAAGTTAAAAGCTGATGGCACAATTGACAGCATCGTTAAGAATTATATCGGTACAGATGATGAAGTAGGGCAGTATCCATATGTCAGCAAAGAAGTAGAAAGAAACAACGGAACACTGATTATTGGAACCAACGCAGAGTTCCCACCTTATGAATATTATGACAACAATCAGGTCACAGGTATTGATATCGACATTATGCGTGCAGTCAGTGATGAACTTGACATGAATATTCAGGTAGAGGATATGGCTTTTGACTCTATTATTGCAGCAATCACATCAGGCAAGGTCAATGTCGGTGCGTCAGGCTTTACAGTAACGGAAGAGCGTAAGAAGAACATTAACTTTACAGATACCTACATTACGACTAAACAGGTCATTATTGTAAAAGGTGACAGTGATACACAGAAGGCAAGTATCGGGGAGAAATTCTATGATAACTTTATCAAAGACAGCCGTTATATGTATATTGTAAAAGGTCTTGGCAACACAATTCTCATTACATTGCTGGCAGTTACGATTGGTATTATCCTTGGTTTCATGATTGCAATTATCAGAACCGGCTATGATAGAAATGGTGAACTGCCGATATTGAATGTCATTTGTAAAGTATATCTGACAGTTATGCGTGGAACTCCTGTTATGATTCAGTTGTTGATTATTTATTATGTTATTCTGGCATCGGCAACGAATAAAATCATGGTTGCAGCTATCGCATTTGGTCTGAACTCCGCAGCATATGTTGCAGAAATTGTCCGTTCCGGTATCATGTCAGTAGACATTGGACAGTTCGAGGCGGGCAGAAGCTTAGGACTGAATTATGAGCAGACTATGCAGTCTATTATTCTGCCTCAGGCAATCAAGAATATACTTCCGGCATTGCTTAACGAAGTTATCAGCCTTTTGAAGGAGACTTCTATCAGTGGCTATATCGGATTGATGGATCTGACAAAAGGTGGAGATATCATCAGAAGTAATACATACGAGGCATTTCTGCCACTGATCGCAGTTGCAATCATCTATCTGGCGTTAGTTATGCTGTTGAGTTTCCTGGCAGGCAAGCTGGAGAGGAGGTTACGAAACAATGAGCGATAATGTGATTCTGGAAGTAAAAGACTTACATAAATATTATGAGAAACAGGAAGTATTAAAAGGAATCAGCACTACAGTGCGAAAGGGTGATGTCATTGCCATTATTGGACCGTCTGGGTGTGGTAAATCTACGTTCCTGCGTTCTTTGAATCTTCTTGAAGTACCGACTAAGGGACAGATTCTCTTCGAAGGAACAGATATAACGGATAAAAAGACAGACATTAACCAGATGCGCCGTAAGATTGGTATGGTATTTCAGCAGTTCAACCTGTTCCCCAATATGACTATTCGCGAGAATATCATGTTGGCGCCTGTGAAGCTGAAACTGATGACCAAAGAACAGGCATCTGCCAAGGCAGAAGAGCTGCTTGCAAGGATTGGACTGGCTGATAAGGCAGAGGCATACCCTGCACAGCTTTCAGGTGGTCAGAAGCAGCGTATCGCTATTGTGCGTTCACTGGCTATGAATCCTGATGTAATCCTGTTCGATGAACCAACCTCAGCTCTTGATCCGGAGATGGTTGGAGAGGTATTACAGGTAATGAAGGAACTGGCAGGCACAGGAATGACGATGGTAGTTGTGACACATGAAATGGGATTTGCCAGAGAGGTTGCGAACCGTGTCATGTTTATCAACGAAGGTGTCATTGCAGAGGAAGGAACACCACAGGAGATTTTCAGTGCACCCAAGAGCCAGAGATTACAGGAATTTTTATCCAGGGTGTTATAGAGATAAATGATAGAATAAGCCCCATCCACAGATATGAAGTGGATGGGGCTTGATTTATGTGTCTTAGAATTTGATTTCTATTACGCTTGCATTCGCATCCGGTGTGATAATGGAGTCATTACCTTCGATGACAACGAAGCCATTTACTGCTTCTGTAGCATGCATATTTACCATGCGGATTGTGTAAGGCTTGGAGCCTTCTGCGGTCACATGAATGGTATGACCTGATCTGGCAGCAGATACTGTTAATTCAGGCAGATTGCTCATGCCGTATACAGTAGTTTCTGCTTTGACACCATCAAGCAGAGTATAAATACGGAGTTCACAGGAATCAGCATAGTCGTAATCAGGCTTATCATCATGAGCGCCGATTGCGATAATAGAGTTCTCACGAACCATAAGTGGAATGCTCAGATAACCATGCTGTTCTTCAACCCATGTACCGCCCTTGTATTCTTTACCGGTAAAGAAGTTGGTCCAGATACCTGCTGGAAGATAATATTCAGCGCGGCTCTCATCATTGAAGATAGGAGCAACTAACAGGTTATCACCCAGCATATACTGCTTATCCAGGTAATTACACATCTTATCCTCTGTATATTCCAGAACCATACTTCTCATGCAGGGAATACCTGTCCTGGAAGCGGTGATGGCTGTTTTGTACAGATAAGGCATCAATTTTGCCTTTAAGCGTGTGAAGAAACGAACGACATCAACTGCTTCTTCATCATATACCCATGGAACACGGTAAGAAGTACTTCCATGCAGACGGCTGTGGGAAGAGAGCAGACCAAAAGCAACCCATCTCTTGTATACATCGGCAGTAGAAGTATTCTCGAAACCACCGATATCATGAGCCCAGAAGCCAAAGCCTGACATACATAAGGACAGACCGCCGCGAAGGCTTTCTTCCATGGATTCATAATCAGACCAGCAGTCACCGCCCCAGTGTACAGGGAACTTCTGACCACCGACTGTAGCGGAACGGGCGAAGAGTACTGCCTGACCTTTACCACGCTTACGCTCCAGCAGTTCATATACGCACTTGTTATACAGATATGTATAATAGTTATGCATTTTCTTAGGATCAGAACCATCATAGTAGACAGCATCTGTCGGGATTCTCTCGCCGAAGTCTGTCTTGAAGCAGTCAACGCCCATATCCAGCAGGATTTCCAGCTTATCCTGGAACCATTTGCATGCAGCAGGATTGGTGAAATCTACGATAGCCATACCGGGCTGCCACATATCCCATTGCCATACTTCTCCGTTAGGACGCTTAATGAAGTAGCCTTTCTCCATACCTTCCTTGAACAGAACGGATTCCTGACCAATGTAGGAATTGATCCATACACAGATATTTAAGCCCTTTTCCTTGATGCGCTTGAGCATACCAACAGGATCAGGGAAGACTCTGCTGTCCCATAAGAAATCGCTCCAGTGGAATTCTTTCATCCAGAAGCAGTCAAAGTGGAAAGTTCTAAGAGGAATACCTCTGTCCAGCATACCGTTTACGAAGCTCATAACAGTCTCTTCATCATAATTGGTTGTAAAAGATGTAGAGAGCCACAGACCAAATGTCCATGGAGCAGGCAGAGACGGCTTACCGGTGATATCGGTATAACGCTCCAGAACTTCCTTCATAGTAGGTCCATTGATAAGGAAATAATCCAGATAAGTGCCTTCAACGGAGAATTCGGTCTTTGTTACCATTTCTGTGCCAACTTCAAAAGACACCTTTTCAGGATGATTTACAAAGACACCATAGCCTTTATTAGTCAGATAGAATGGAATATTCTTATAGGACTGCTCTGTGCTTGTACCACCGTCTGCATTCCAGATATCAACAGACTGTCCGTTTTTTACAAAAGGTGTAAAACGCTCGCCAAGACCGTAGACAAGCTCACCTACGCCAAGGCTCAACTGCTGGCGGATATAGGTGTCGCTGTTGTCACCTTTATCATAAGCCAGACCCTTCCAGTCAGTCTTCATAAGAGCCAGGTCACGATTCCTGGATTCTGTAATGACCTTGCCATTTCTCATATATTTCATGTACCAGGTATTCTTACCAATTTCCAGAGTAAGGGAACCGCTGGAGATGGTAATGGATTCTTCTGTCTCGGAGGTAGTCAGAGGCAGGCAGTTTTCGTTGATTTCAAAAGCCGGAGACTTCTTGACTGCACCAAGATGATGATAAGTCTGCACACGCAGCACTTCCGGTAAAGGAGAAGTGATAACCAGAGTCAGATTGATGCCGCCCAGAGTGTCACCTCTATGGGTGATACGATTGGTCGGAGCACATAAAGTTACCTTGTTTTCTTCAATTTTGCTAAAATATACCTGTTGTGGAGTGAAGCACTCGCAGCCTTCCTGCTGAAGCCAGCAGCCATTACTGAATTTCATGTAGTTACCTCTTTTCTGCACCACTGTAATTGAATATAGGGTTACTGTGAGGCGGTGCCCTCATACACAATATCCCTTTATTTTCACATACCATCATTTTATCATTTTTTTGAAAATAAGTAATGTAAAAAATAGACACGTTTATAGTAATTTTCATGACTATTGATTAAAGAATATGGTATACTTATTACAATAGTTACAATACAGCAAAGGAAGGACAGTGCAAGATGGAACAATATGAACAGAAGGGTTTCCTCAACTCCAACTTTAAGATTTTCCACCTGAAGGATAGGAAGTTAAGAGATTTTACTTATCATTATCATGCCTTCCATAAGCTTTTGATTCTGATTAAAGGAAATGTTACATATCATATAGATGGGCGTTCCTATCGTCTGGAGCCCTATGATATTGTGTTTGTACATGCAGGCGAGGTACATCGTCCTCAGATAGAGGAGGATTGTGAGTATGAGCGGATTATCATTTATATATCTGATGAATTCATTCGCTCTTACCGCAATGAGGAGTATGATCTGAATGCATGCTTCGACCGGGCAAGGTCTACAGGCAGCAGTGTATTGCGTATCAAATCTCTGGTGACCAGCAGATTGTATGCAACGATCTGTGAGCTTGAGCAGGCGAGTCTGGATCATAGGGATTATGCAGCTGCCTTGTATGAACAGGTGCTTTTTCTGGAATTTATGATTCATCTTAACAGGGCTGTGATAGATGACAGAATTGCATATCCTGCCACACAGGCGCCCAACAGTAAGATTGCACAGATTATGAAATATATAGAAGAACATCTGAAAGAAGAATTATCCATAGACAGTCTTGCGGGAGTTTTTTTCCTGGATAAGTACTATCTGATGCACCTTTTCAAAGAAGAAACGGGGCGGACGGTAGGTAATTATATTACAGGCAAAAGGCTTGCGCATGCGGATGAACTGGTTCGCGAAGGGGCTACAATCACAGAAGCCTGCTATGCCTGTGGCTTTCAGAATTATTCGACTTTTTCAAGGGCATATAAAAAATACTTTGGATGTTCACCCAAGGATAAGAGCAGACAGAATATTTCAGCAACATATCGGATAGAAGAATAGGCATAAAAGAATAAGCGTAATAAGAAAGGTAAAGTAAGGTGGTTTCATGAAATTAACATTTGTAGGTGCAGATCATCAGGTAACGGGAAGCTGTCACTACATTCAGGCTTGTGGCAAGAACATATTGGTGGATTGTGGTATGCAGCAGGGAATCAATCCCTATGCCTGCTGTGATATCCCGGTTGAGGAAGCGAAGCTGGACTATGTATTTCTCACCCACGCACATGTAGACCATTCTGGTAATCTGCCTCTTTTGTATGCAAAAGGCTTCCGTGGCAGGATCTTTACAACAGAAGCCTCAGCGGATCTGTGCTCCATTATGCTGCGTGACTGCGCGCACATACAGATGCAGGAAGCAGAATGGAAGAATAGAAAAGCAAAACGTCATGCAGGTATGGAAGCAGTAGAGCCTGCTTATACCATGGAGGATGCGGATGGAATCATTCGCCGTCTCGTTCCCTGCGCATATGACAGCATGATAGAGATCTGTGAGGGAATCAGCATCCGTTTTACAGATATTGGACATCTGCTTGGCTCAGCCAGTATTGAAGTGTGGCTTACAGAAGGTGAAGAAACCAGAAAAATCGTCTTTTCCGGGGATATCGGCAATGTGAACCAGCCACTTATAAAAGACCCGATTCCTACAAAAGATGCAGATTATGTAGTCATGGAATCTACCTACGGTGACAGGTTCCATGATCAGAACAGACTGGATTATGTGGCAGAATTATCCGCTGTGATTCGTGAGACCTTTGCAAAAGGCGGTAATGTAGTCATTCCTTCTTTCGCAGTAGGCAGAACACAGGAAATGCTGTATTTCCTCAGAAAGATCAAGGCGGATAATCTGGTTCCTGAATTTCCCAAATTTGAAGTATACGTGGATAGTCCCCTTGCCGTGGAAGCAACGGGAATTTTCCAGAAGAATATATACAGCTGCTTTGATGAAGAAGCGATGGAGCTGGTCAGAAATGACATCAATCCTCTGACTTTTCCGGGATTAAAGTTGGCAATCACCAGTGATGAATCCAAGCAGATTAACTTCGATGAGAAGCCAAAGGTCATTATTTCTGCCAGTGGTATGTGTGAGGCAGGACGTATCAGACATCATCTGAAGCATAATCTGTGGAGACCTGAATGTACGATTCTGTTCGTAGGTTATCAGGCTGTTGGTACACTGGGCAGGGCATTGATTGAAGGTGCCACAGATGTGAAGCTGTTCGGTGAGAGCGTGGATGTACGTGCACAGATCAGACAGTTGGCAGGATTGAGCGGTCATGCGGATAAGAATGGACTGATCGCCTGGCTGGAGGCTTTTGAGAATAAGCCAAAGAGAGTGTTCATTGTGCATGGAGAGGACAGCGTATGTAATCTTTTCACAGAATGTCTTAAAATAGAACATGGGCAAAAGGCATATGCACCGTATTCAGGCACAAGATTTGATTTAATAACAGATGCTATTGAATATGAGGCTGCTCCTGTTCCAGTGAAGAAACGTACCAATGTGGTATCTGATGTATTCACAAGACTGCTGGCAGCAGGACAGAGACTGATTGCAGTGATTCATAAGAACGAGGGAAGTGCCAATAAAGATCTGGCGAAGTTCGCAGATCAGATCAATGCACTGTGTGATAAATGGGACAGATAAATGAGATAGGTAGAAAGGTATAATAATCAGTATGAATATAATCGCAGCAGTAGATACAAATTGGGCAATCGGTAACAGGGGAGGGCTTCTGGTGAGCATTCCCAGAGACCAGAAGATGTTTCGTGAGATGACAATGGGCAAAGTCATTATATATGGAAGAAAGACCTTGAATACATTCCCACAGGCACAGCCTCTGACAGGACGGACCAATATTATCCTTTCAAGAGATACCAGCCTGCAGATCAGGGGAGCACAGGTCGTTCATTCCATAGAAGAATTACTGGAAGTGCTGGAAGGCTATGACAGTCAGGACGTGTACATAGTAGGCGGAGAGAGTGTATATGAGCAGATGCTTCCCTATTGTGACACAGCGCATATTACCAAGATTGATTACAGCTATCAGTCGGATGCCTACTTCCCCAATCTGGATATGGACCCTGAATGGCATATTACGGCAGACAGCGATGAATTGACCTACTTTGATCTGGAGTATACTTTCACAAAATATGAAAGAATCTGATACTATAACCTACATTCATATCCTTTATGAATACAGGTTAAAAAACATCAAAAAAGTTATGAAAAAGACTGTTGTATACAGCCTTTTGGGTTGACTTTTTTTATCATGAGGATAATAATGGATGGTAACAAAAGATTGAGGTTTGATCACTACGAAGGGAGATCGTGTTATGGAAAAGAAGAATATTGACTGGGCAACTCTTGGTTTTGGCTATCACCAGACAGACAAGAGATATGTATCATATTATAAGGATGGAGCATGGGATGAAGGTGCTCTGACAGAAGATGCGAATATTACATTGAATGAGTGTGCTGGTGTATTCCAGTATGCACAGACATGTTTTGAAGGTTTGAAGGCATATACAACAGAGGATGGACGTATTGTTGTGTTCCGTCCTGATTTAAACGAAGCACGTATGCATGACAGCTGCAAGAGACTGGAGATGCCTACACTTCCAGAAGGACGTTTCGTAGAGGCTGTAAAGGCAGTTGTTAAGGCTAACGAAGCTTATGTACCTCCTTATGGTTCAGGCGCTACTTTATATGTTCGTCCTTACATGTTCGGTTCTAATCCTGTTATCGGAGTTAAGCCTGCTGATGAATATCAGTTCAGAATCCTGACAACACCTGTTGGACCATATTTCAAGGGCGGCGCTAAGCCTATTACTATCTGCGTCAGCGATTTTGACCGTGCAGCACCTCATGGTACAGGTCATATCAAGGCTGGTCTGAACTATGCAATGAGCCTTCATGCAATCGTAACAGCACATGCAAATGGATTTGACGAGAATATGTACCTTGATCCTGCAACAAGAAGCAAGGTTGAAGAGACAGGTGGTGCTAACTTCCTGTTCGTTACTAAGGATAATAAGGTTGTAACACCTAAGTCAGACAGTATTCTTCCTTCTATTACACGTCGTTCCTTAATGGTAGTTGCCAAGGAATATTTAGGACTTGAAGTAGAAGAGAGAGAAGTTTACTTTGATGAAGTAAAAGACTTCGCAGAATGTGGTCTGTGTGGTACAGCAGCAGTTATCTCTCCTGTTGGCAAGATCGTAGATCATGGCAAAGAGATCTGCTTCCCAAGTGGAATGAACGAGATGGGACCTGTTACCAAGAAGCTGTATGATACATTAACAGGAATCCAGATGGGTCATATCAAGGCTCCTGAAGGATGGGTTGTAGAAATTAAATAATTTTCTATAAAAAAGCTTGATCGGGCGGTCATTGACCGCTCGATTTTTTGTTGCGTTATGTCAACAAATATTTTATACTAAAGATGAGTGTTTATACGGAAACGATGTAAGAGGAAGGGCAGTGGAAACATGCAGGAGAAGAAGGGGCAGATGACAGATGGGATTTGGGAATGTGAGGATCGTTATCTGAAATTCTCTTGTCAGAGCCTTGAATTGAGTGTGAGGCCCAGGGAACGTGCAGAGGGCAGCTTTCAGATCTCGACAGGAAATGATGAGGCAAAAGGGGAAATTTATTCATCAGATACCAGAATGCAGAGTCTTACGACGGATTTCAACGGGCGTGAGGCTGTAATTGAGTACTGCTTTTTAACGGGTAATCTGGAGCCGGGCAGTCAGGTGCATGGAGAATTTACCGTCATCAGCAGTGAAGGAGAATATACACTACCCTATCAGATCAATGTGCAGAAGCCTCAACTTGAGAGCTCGATGGGAAGTATACGCAATCTTTTTCATTTTGCTAATCTGGCAAAAGCCAATTGGGCAGAAGCGGTAGAGCTGTTCTATTCACCGGAATTTATTACGATTTTCCATAAAAATGATAAGGATCTTGAGACTATATATTTAGGATTATCTCGTAATCCCGGTAATGAGGAGAACGTTGAGGAATTCCTGATTGAGACTAATAAGAAAACAGCCATAGAGTATCATACCGATATGGAAGGCTTCATGCTTGAAAATGTGATGGATTCACAGGTTCGGACACTTGCCATTACGCGGTCCGGCTGGGGTTATCTGAAATTGCAGGTAAGAGCAGAGGGCGGTTTTTTGACGCTGGAGCATGATACAATTACGGATGCGGATTTTGAGGATGATCTGTATCGTTTGAATTTTACAATAGATGCGACCAAACTGCGCCATGGAATAAACAAGGGCAGACTGATTATTGAGGATACCTGTCATAAGATGAGTATACCGATTCAGGTCATGATGCAGGAGGGCGGACTTAGGGCAGAGCAGAAGAGGCAGGAGAAGAGAGCTGTCATTGCGCTCATGAAGAATTACATAGAACTGAAATTCCATAAGATTACGAGGAATATATGGGTAGAGCGTGCAGCTGAGGCGATAGGACAGCTTCAGGATCTGAATCCGGATGATCTTATGACACAGCTCTACCAGGTACAGATTCTGACAACCAGGGAACGGTATAATGAAGCCAGGTACTGGTTGGACAAGCTGGAGCCGGATGCCTTTGGCAAAGAAAGTGACATGCTTGTCAAGTGTTACTATCTGTATCTGGAGACACTGCTCAACAAGGATGAGAGTTATTTACAGGCAGTGACGGATGAAATTGAGCAGATATACAGACGGGATGAGACTCAGTGGTATCTTGCATGGTTTCTGTTATATCTGGATCAGGAATATATCAGGAATCCGGAAGCCAGATGGAATCTTCTGGAGAAACAGTTCAAATTAGGCTGTTCCAGTCCGATTCTGTTCTGCGAAGCAGTACTTCTTTTCCAGAGCCATCCATCTTTTATTCTGGAATTGGGACAATTTGAACAGAATGTAATATGGTATGCTGCCAAGTATCAGATGCTGGATGCGAATATGATTGAGCAGGTGCAGTATCTGTGCGCCAGACTGAAGACATATTCCAATCTTTTATTCAGAACATTATGTGAGGTATACAGAACCAATCAATCACCACAGACGATCACGGCAATCTGCAGACTTCTGATTCTGGGTGAGAAGCAGGGACCGCAGTATTTTCAATGGTATGCACTGGGAGTAGCCAATGAAGTAAGAGTGACCAGATTGTATGAATATTATATGATGTCGCTGGATATCAGAGATAAGACGATTAAACTGCCTAAAATGGTATTGATGTATTTTGCCTATCAGAGCAATCTGGATTATGAGCATAATGCATATCTGTATGCCTATGTAGTGCGTAACCGGGATAAAAATCCGGATCTGGAGAGGAATTATCGCATTGCCATGGAACGATTCGTGGTAGACCAGATCAGACTTGGACATATGAATGAAGATCTGGCTTTTCTGTATGAGAATATACTTGCTCCACAGATGCTCAGGGATGATACGGCATATTCCTTTGTTCCGCTGCTGTTCATGCACAGGATTACGGTAGATAATCCCAAGATCACATCGGTAGTAGTTGTGTATGAGAAGATTAACGGAGAGAACAGTTATCCGGTGACAGACTGTACATGCCTTATTCCTGTCTACGGTTCAGAATACCAGCTTTTTCTACAGGACGCAGAAGGCAATCGTTTTACCAGGAGAGTTGCCTATACCAACAGACAACTGATGCAGACAGACAGGCTGCTGAGCTTTGTAGGATCATCCATAGAGGGCAGATTGAGCTTTGACATGTATCTGTGCGAGCAGGATGCGAACTATGTGACGATTACACAGGATAATGTGTTCCGGTTCAAGCATCTTGCAGAATCAGAACAGGTCATAGAGAGCTTCAAGAAGGAGATCCGCGTCAAGCTGCTGCGTTTTTACTATGAAAATGACATGATTGGTGAGCTGGATACCTATCTGGATGAAATAGAGGCTGATACCATGGAATCAGATGAAAGAGCAGAGTTCATACGATTCCTGATATCCAGAGGAATGTTTGATAAGGCATATCAGTGGGTGAAGCGGTATGGCATGAGCGGCGTGAACATGAAATCCATAGCCAGACTGATCAGCAAACGTATTGTAGCAAGCAAGTTTACCAGAGAAGATTTCCTCATCAATGTTTCCTATTATATTTATAAGAATATGAAATATGATGAGAACATTCTACGGTATCTGATGATGTATTATGAAGGACAGACCACGCATCTTCGCAATATCTGGAAATCAGCTGTAGAATTGGAATTACCGGTTGATGATATCATGCATCGTATTCTTGGACAGATGCGTTTTACCCATGTGATCGTTCCTGAGAAGGATGAGATTCTGTTATCCTACGCAGTCAGTCCGGAGCATGATGATACACTGGTTCAGGAACTCCTTGATGACGCGGCGTATGCATATTTTGTGCAGGATGCGATTACAGACAGCCGTATATTTGACCAGATCTATATCAGATACCGTAAGAGTGGAGAGGCACAGACACCGGTGAAGCTGGCATTGCTTAAATTCTGGTCAGAGAATCCTGAGAAAAAGGCACAAGTCGCCAGAGATATCATGTCTGTATTCGTAGGTGAATTTCTGAGAAAAGGCATTTATTTCCCATTCTTCAAGGAACTGTCAGATCAGGTCGTATTGCTGCATTATTACAGAAATAAATACTTCGTGGAGTACAGAACCAGACCGGACAGTAAGGTGCGGATACATTACTTCGTAGATTCAGAGAAGGAGACCAATCCTGTCTATGAAGTAGAAGAAATGAAGGATATGTATGAAGGCATTCATGTGAAGGATTTCTGCCTTTTCCAGGGAGAGGTGCTGCAATATTATGTCACGGAGACGCTGGATGGTAATGAGCAGATCACGCAGAGTGGTACACTGACCAGAAGACCGGAAGATCACGTGCAGGGAAGATTTGGAATGTTGAATGATATCATGGTGTCAATGAGTCTTCATGATGAGATTACCGCACAGAAGGTAATGGAAGAATATATGGAAGAGGATTACAGCGTAAGAGAGCTGTTCCGCGTTTTATAAAAAGGATATGAAGTCGGTATGTTTTTGGATAAAGCATTAGATGAAATTGGCAGGAAAAATAAAATAGTAATAGGGCTTGATCTTACAAATGATTATGTGCAGATCAGTTATTGCAGGCTGGATCAGAGCATGCCGGATACAGTGAGCCTGGTCATGGGCGAGGAACAGTACAATATACCGGCAGTACTATGTCGGAAACATCAGCAGGAAGGTCAGGAGGAATTCTGGGTCATCGGCAAGGATGCATTGCAGACGGCAAAAGATGGCAAAGGCAATCTGGTAGAAGACTTGCTTTTACTGGTCAGAAATAATACCTTGGCACAGGTTGGAGACAAAGAATATACTCCCAGGGAGCTAATGGAGATCTTCTTTAAAAAGCTGCTTGGATTTACCGCAGCTTATACTGGTGGAATGGAACTTGCAGCAATCGCAATGACATTGAAGAGTATAGAACCGGATACCTGCAATCTTCTCAGAGAAGCAGGAAGCAGTGCGGCGGGAAGCCAGTGCGAGATCTTCTTTATGTCTCATCAGGATTGTTTCTTCCAATATATACTGCATCAGCCGGAAGAGATGTGGACACAGAATGTCCTGCTCTATGATTACCAGAAGGATGGAATACACAGTTACGAATTGCAGATGAACCGTAATTCCAGACCGGTTGTCTGTCTGATTGAGGAAGAGAACTTTCTACAGATGAAAATGACAGATATGTCACAAATGTCCGATGCACAGAAGCAGGCATTTTTCACACAGCTGGATAATGCATTCCTTGAGATTGTCAGAAATCACTGCGAAGGCAAATTTGTATCTTCCGCATTTCTGCTGGGAGATCATTTTACAAGAGACTGGTGTAAGGATTCCCTGCGGTATCTGTGCAAAGGCAGACGAGTATTTCAGGGAAACAATCTGTTCAGCAAGGGCGCATGTTATGGCGCAAGAGAGAAAGTATTACCTTCTACCTTGAGCACAACTTATGTCTACCTCTCGGATGAGTGCCTGCATGCCAATATCGGTATGAACTGCAACCGGGGTAAAGAGGAAACATATCAGCCGTTATTGAATGCAGGAACAAACTGGTATGATGCCAGAAGGTCCATAGATCTGATTCTTGCAAAGGACAATACACTGGAACTTACGATTACACCAGTAGACGGCGGACAGGCGAAAATTGCCAGAATTACGCTGGAAGGACTTCATGTAAGAGGAAACAAAACGAACCGGATAGGACTCTCAATATGCATGAAAAATGCAGAAACAGCGGAAATAGAAATTGCTGATAAGGGGTTTGGTGAATTCTATCCTTCAAGTGGCAGAACATGGAAAGAGAGCTTCGTATTATAATGAATAATGTGTATTTATGTACTGGAAATTATGCAAAAAAACCATTTTATGTAAATTTTTCTGACATTTCATTGTATTCCATGGAAGAATTGTGTTATTATTTTATAGACAGGATATATCTTCTGGATTATGACATCATGAACCAGCAGCTGGTGGACTGGATTCGCAGTGAGTGTGGGATGAACAGTCTGGCAGATGAATTGGATATATACATTAGAAAGCATGTATCTGTAGCTGCCTTTGTTACGACAATTCTGGAGAGTACAGGTCTTTATGATGACAATACCATTAAGCAGGTGGGAAGAATACTGAAGGAACAGGCAGAGCTTTCTCCTTATGAAAGGCTCAAGAAGAGAGCGGAGTATCTGTACCAGACAGGAAGATTTCGTCAGGCAATGGAGATCTATATGGAGCTGAAGGAGCATACACCTGTTGAAAATACAGAGCAAAGAGCAGATCTGTATTATAATATTGCATCCTTATATGCAATGGACTATGCCTATGAGCAGGCAGCAGAATATTATTATGAAGCATATAAGCTCAAACCACAGACACAGATACGGCGTATGTACATTCTGGCGAATCGTAAGGCAATGACGGATTTTGATTATGGTGTATTTATGCGTGAGAATGCGGACTGGCAGGCAGATTTTGCCGCGGTAGATATCACGCTTGCAGATACGCACCAGAAATGGCTGGAATCTAAGGAGATGCAGAAACTGAATGATCTTTTGGAGGAAAGGATCAATGGTCAGTTGGAACAGTATCATCAGCAGACAGGGGAATTAATTGCTGCACTGAAACAGGATTACCGAAGACAGATCATGTAGCAGGGATGAAGGATTAAGAGTGTAAGGGAAGGGGAAGAGCAAATGGGATTACTAAGGGATATTGCCGATAAGCTGAAAGGAAAGAAACAGGAAGCAATAGAGATCGAATACAATCCACAGGAAGAACCGGAAGGACTCAGACGTGATGATGTGGATATGCACGATAAGAAGCAGAGAGAGCGCTATGTGAAGGCATGTCTGGAACAAATGGCGGAAGCTTCCAAAGAACTGGAGACACTTGGCAGCGAGTACAATCTGGTAACTTCTTATCTGACAGATATGGAAGAGATTGACGCACTTCCACCAGAGATCAGAGAGCAGCTTGGCAACATGGCGAAGAAGATCGTAGACATAGAAGACAACCAGAAACAGCAGCAGAATAAGAAAAAGATCATGTCGGATGAAGAATATAACCATATGGACAGACTTGCAGACTGCATGCCGGAGGGCTGTGACAAGCTGAAGGAAGCAGAGGATTATCAGATTCTGATCAAGAAGGATCTGAACAGACTGGATGGCGAGAAGCATGCATATATATACAGACGAAATGAACTTCTGAACGGACAGAAAAATATGAAGGGAATCGTAGGAATCTGTGTAGGCTCCATGCTTTTTCTGGTAGTATTACTGGCAATCCTTTCATCAGTCTGGAAGCTGGATGTACAGATTGGTTATCTGATCGCAGTGTTGATTGCAGCCTGTGTCATGACCTTTGTATATGTGAAATTCGGAGAAGCCAACAGAGAACTGGTCAAAGTAGATAAAGCAATCAATAAGCTGGTATTGCTGCAAAATACAGTAAAGATCCGCTATGTGAACAATACCAATCTTCTGGAATATCTGTATGTGAAATATGATGTGGACAGTTCCGCAGATTTAAGGAAGCTTTGGGGAAAATACGAAGAAGAGAAGAGACAGCGGGAAGAAGAACAGCAGAGACAGAATGATATGGATTTCTACCAGGCATCACTGGTAAGACTTCTGCGTAAATGCAAGGTACATGACCCTAATATATGGATACATCAGGCGACAGCACTGTATGATAATAAAGAAATGGTAGAGATCAGACATGGTCTTATCATCCGTAGACAGAAGCTTAGAAAACAGATGGAATATAACGCCAGAGTAGCTCAGGATGCACAGGATGAAGTAAAGGATATGGTATCCAAATTCCCTGAATATGCAAAGAAGATTCTTGACCTTGTCAATGATTATGAAAGAGCACTGGCATAAGCGTGAAAGCAGTCACTCCGATTTGGAGGGGCTGCTTTTAAATTTGCCCCCAAATACATTGACTAATGGAAAGTTCCTGTATTATAATTCAGAGGTATTGTGGTGTATCATGGTGATAACACTACAGAACTATCATGCACAGGGACGAAGTCTCTCTTTTTAAACACGAGGAGGAAAAGAAATGCAGGAATTTACGCCTATTAAAGAAGGTAAAGTACGAGAGGTATATGATAACGGAGATAGCCTTATCATTGTTGCGACTGACAGAATTTCAGCCTTTGACCACATCTTAAAGAACAAGATCACCAAAAAGGGTGCCATTCTTACCCAGATGTCTAAATTCTGGTTCGATTATACCAAGGATGTATTACCAAATCACATGATTTCAGTTGACGTAAAGGACATGCCTGAATTCTTCCAGAATGAGAAATATGATGGAAACAGCATGATGTGCAAGAAGCTTGAAATGCTTCCAATCGAATGCATCGTGCGTGGATATATTACAGGAAGCGGCTGGGCAAGCTATAAGGAGAATGGTACTGTATGTGGTATCAAACTGCCGGAAGGCTTACAGGAATCCCAGAAGCTGCCTGAACCGATCTATACACCAAGTACCAAGGCTGATCTTGGAGATCATGATGAGAATATCTCCTTTGAACAGAGTGTTGAAGTATTGGAGAAGATCTATCCTGGAAAAGGTGAAGAATATGCTGCCAAGATCAAGGAAGCAACCATTGCTTTATATAAGAAATGTGCAGAATATGCATTGAGCAAGGGCATTATCATTGCAGATACCAAGTTTGAGTTTGGTCTTGATGAGAACGGCAATGTGGTTCTGGGTGATGAGATGCTTACACCTGACAGCTCCAGATTCTGGCCATTAGAGGGCTACGAAGCAGGTAAGGGACAGCCTTCCTTTGATAAGCAGTATGTAAGAGACTGGCTCAAGGCAAACCCTGATAATGATTATCTTCTTCCTGATGAAGTAGTAGAGAAAACTGTTGCCAAGTACAAGGAAGCATTTGCTTTATTGACAGGCAAGGAATTCAAATAAGTACATGCATCAGAAAGGTAAGTATCAATGGATAACGAGAAAGTATTAGTTTCTTCTACGTGGGACGATGAGCTTCACGAAGAATGTGGTGTATTCGGCATCTACGATTTCGATGGAAAAGACGTTGCTTCCACAATATATTATGGTCTGTTCGCATTACAGCACAGAGGACAGGAGAGCTGTGGTATTGCCGTTAGCGAGACCAATGGTCCTAAGGGAAAGGTAACTTCCTATAAAGGAATGGGACTTGTCAATGAAGTGTTCGCACCGGAGAATCTGGAATCCCTGCACGGAGACATTGGTGTAGGTCATACCAGATATTCAACAGCAGGCGCTTCTACCCGTGAGAATGCGCAGCCTCTGGTACTGAACTATGTAAAGGGTACTCTGGCACTGGCGCACAATGGTAATCTGATCAATGCGGCAGAGCTTCGTAGAGATCTGGAATATACAGGTGCTATTTTCCAGACGACCATTGACTCAGAGGTTATTGCATACCATATTGCAAGAGAACGTCTCAATTCCAAGACAGCAGAAGAAGCAGTAAATCGTGCCTGTCTTAAAATAAAGGGCGCTTATGCACTGGTTGTCATGAGCCCTCGTAAGCTTATGGGAGCCAGAGATCCTTATGGATTCAAGCCTCTTTGTATTGGTAAACGTGACAATGCGTACATCCTGGCATCTGAGACTTGTGCACTGGATACCATCGGTGCAGAGTATGTACGAGACGTCCTTCCAGGCGAGACCGTTACAATTACCCCTGAGAATGGCATTGTATCAGATATGTCAAGAGCTTTGCCTAAAGAGCAGGAAGCCAGATGTATCTTTGAATATATTTATTTTGCAAGACCTGACAGCCATATTGACGGTATCAGCGTATATGCATCCAGAATCAAGGCAGGACGTTTTCTTGCTATGGATTCACCTGTAGATGCGGATCTGGTCGTAGGTGTACCTGAATCCGGTAATGCAGCAGCTTTGGGATATTCCTTACAGTCAGGAATCCCCTATGGAACGGCTTTTGTCAAGAACAGCTATGTGGGCAGAACCTTCATCAAGCCTAAGCAGAGCAGCCGTGAATCCAGCGTTCGTGTGAAGCTGAACGTATTGAAAGAGGCAGTAGATGGCAAGAGAATTATCATGATTGATGACTCTATCGTACGTGGTACGACATCAGACCGTATCGTGAAAATGCTCAGAGATGCCGGCGCTAAGGAAGTACATGTCAGAATCAGTTCCCCGCCATTCCTGTGGCCATGCTATTTTGGTACAGATGTTCCGGCAAGAGAACAGCTGATTGCTTATAACCGCAGCATAGAGGATATTCGCAAGATCATAGGTGCAGATTCCCTGGGATATCTGGAGATCAACCGACTGAGAGAAATGGTGGACGGACTCAATATCTGTGAAGGATGCTTTACAGGTAATTATCCACTGGAACCACCACAGGAAGATATCAGAGGCGAATACGATAAGTAAAAAAGAAATGAGGATTTATATATGAGTACAGACAGATATACAAGTCCGTTGTCTGAGCGATATGCCAGCAAGGAAATGCAGTACATCTTTTCACAGGATATGAAATTCACTACATGGAGAAAGCTCTGGATCGCACTGGCTGAGACAGAGATGGAGCTGGGACTTTCCGAGAATGGCAAGCCTGTCATCACACAGGAGCAGATCGATGAACTCAAGGCTCATGTCAATGACATCAATTATGATGTGGCAAAAGAACGTGAGAAACAGGTTCGTCATGATGTTATGAGCCATGTATATGCATATGGACAGCAGTGTCCCAAGGCAGCAGGAATCATCCATCTGGGTGCTACCTCCTGTTATGTTGGCGATAATACAGATATTATCGTGATGCATGAAGCATTAAAGCTTGTACATAAGAAGCTTGTAAATGTAATCGCTGAACTTGCAGCTTTTGCAGATAAATATAAGAATCTTCCAACACTTGCATTTACGCATTTCCAGCCTGCACAGCCTACCACAGTAGGTAAGCGTGCAACACTCTGGACGCAGGAATTCTTAATGGATCTGGAAGATCTTGAGTATGTAATGAACAGTCTGAAGCTTCTGGGCTCTAAGGGAACAACAGGTACACAGGCAAGCTTCCTGGAGCTGTTTGACGGAGATCAGGAGACGATTGACAAGATTGATCCGATGATCGCTGCCAAGATGGGCTTCAAGGAGTGCTATGCGGTATCTGGACAGACCTATTCCCGTAAAGTAGATACCAGAGTTGCAAATATTCTGGCAGGCATTGCCGCAAGTGCTCATAAGATGTCTAATGATATCCGTCTGTTACAGCACTTAAAGGAAGTAGAAGAACCATTTGAGAAGAGCCAGATTGGTTCCTCAGCAATGGCTTACAAGCGTAATCCTATGAGAAGTGAGCGTATTGCATCCCTTTCCAGATATGTGATGATCGATGCTCTGAATCCTGCAATCACATCAGCAACACAGTGGTTTGAGAGAACACTGGATGATTCTGCGAATAAGAGACTTTCCATTCCAGAAGGCTTCCTTGCAATTGATGGAATCCTTGATCTGTGTCTCAACGTAGTAGATGGATTGGTTGTATATGACAAAGTTATCACAAAGCACATGATGGCAGAGCTTCCTTTCATGGCTACAGAGAATATCATGATGGATGCAGTGAAGAATGGCGGTAATCGTCAGGAACTGCATGAGAAGATCAGAACTCTTTCCATGGAAGCAGGCAAGACTGTTAAGCAGGAAGGCAAAGACAACAACCTGCTTGAACTGATCGCAGCAGATCCTGAATTCAACCTGACACTGGAAGAATTACAGGCTACCATGGAACCTGCTAAATACGTAGGACGTGCACCGATTCAGGTAGAGAAGTTCCTTGCAAATGTAGTACAGCCAGTGCTGGATGCCAATAAGGCAGAACTTGGCGTAAAGGCTGAGATTAACGTATAAATTCTATAATTTTATACTGACTTTAGAAAGTGGCGGGCAACTGCCACTTTTTGAATTTGGGGGACGCCGCCGGACGTGGCAGTCTGGTGTATTTGCCACGTACATGATGTAAGTGCTTCTAAGAACTTCGTCCCAAATGCTTGGAATGCAAGTCAGACACAGAACTCGCCACTTCGTGGCTCAGACATGCTGTGTCTGACTTGCAAGCATTTGTTCCTTGTTCCAAGAAGCACTAAACATCATTTCCTAAGCTGCATACACCAAACTGCCACGTCCGGCGGCTGCCTAAAGCAAGTCAAGAAAGGGCAGGGCAGCGTTACAGCGGCTTACTGAAGTAAGCGCTGTGAATACTGCGAGAGTACATATAATAAAAAATAGAGGAGGAACAGGTATTATGAATATAACGGTATATCTTGGTGCGAGTGAGGGCAATGATCCGAAACTGGCACAGGCGGTGCAGGAACTTGGTACTTGGATTGGGACAAGTGGAAACGCACTGATATATGGTGGATCAGAGAGTGGTTTGATGGGAAAACTGGCGAAAAGTGTGTTGGCAGCAGGAGGTATGGTTACAGGGGTAGAACCACAGTTTTTTATTGATGCAGGCTATGAATATAATGAAATTACCGAGTTAATTGTAACGAAAGATATGACGGAACGCAAAACGAAAATGATTGAGCTTGGTGATGCATTTATTGCGTTTCCAGGGGGAACAGGAACACTTGAGGAGATTACAGAAGTTATGTCAAAGGTATCCTTGAAGCATTTAGATGCACCGTGTATTTTGTATAACCTGAATGGTTATTATGACAGTCTCAAGGCACTGCTTACTCACATGATAGAGACAGGACTTTCTTCAAAAGAAAGGCAGGAAGGCATTTACTTTGCAGATACCCTTGAGGACATTAAACTTTGTATTTATCCAAAATGACAAGGAGATAGAGATTTCAAGGTTATCTGCTAAATATGAGCTATCACTAAACATCATTCCCTAAACTGCATATACCCAACTTCCATGTTCAGCGGTTGTCTAAGGCATATGCTGTAACATTGTCGAGTAAGTTTTTGACCTTGTGTAAGGTGACGACATTCGGTAAAATATTAATAGATGTGAGAACGGAAGGCGGCGGTAGTATATGGAAATGTTAGCTAAAATTTTCCCAATGGATGTTGTTATAATAAAACTTGTGTTTCTTATAGCTTTAGCTGTAATTTTGATTAGTATTATTATACACAGAATACGTACATTTCTTTCTAATCCCTTTCATTATCCGTATTTTGGTTATTCTTTTGATATAACTAACAAAAGAAATGTGTACATAGAAGATTATATTGATCGCTTCTTGATGGATGATGATAATTGGAATTTGTTATGTCATCACCAAGATCAAATAGAACAATGGAAGAGTGATTCGGAGGAATATCTGGAAAATTGTTTTTTGAAGAAAAGGCGAACTGAACAATATGAAAGTACTTTGGATGATGAGAGAACGTACAAATTTAGAACATACAGAGTACAGACTCGTTATAGACAACGAAATTATCAAAAGAGCTCATATAAAGTATCAGTGCTTGATGAAACAATGGCAGTTAGTTGGGAGTGGATAGAAGAACGTAATAAAGAATTGGAGAAGATAGGATATGAATGTACATTAAGAGAATACCACAGCAAAAATCAGAGAAAGCTTATGACACAGGAATTGCGAAGACAGATTATGGAACGTGACGATTATACGTGCCAGATATGTGGTAAGTATATGCCAGATGAAGTAGGGTTACATATAGATCATATTATCCCGGTTTCAAAAGGTGGAAAATCTATCCCATCTAATTTACGAGTTTTATGTAGCAAATGTAACGGAAGTAAAGGCTCAAAATTTGAGATAGGTGGTGATGATGAGTGAATACAATATAATTGTAACTTATATCATCCATAACAAATATTGATTTTACTTATAAACTAAAAAGGAATATGATAATAAAGTAAGAGCGGGTACATCCCCTCATTATGTATAAATATGTAAATAGGTAATTGTAAAATACAAAATTACGGATACAGAATTGTAAAGATTCAGCAGATGCATAAGCAGGCACTCTGCAGCCGTCGGTATTTAGTGTGCAAAGCCGTAGGCGCATGCGCACTTATGTACCGCTACGAGTTGCAGCGTAGCGGGAGCGGGCCTGTGTTGCATTGCTGAATCTGCACAATTCGTCCCATTCTGTATACAATACCTACTAAAGTAAAATAAACCGGAGGAATGTAATATGGTAAGAGCAGTTGTAGGCGCTAACTGGGGTGACGAAGGCAAGGGTAAAATTACTGATATGCTTGCTAAGGAAGCAGACATTATCATCCGTTTTCAGGGTGGAGCAAATGCAGGACACACAATCGTAAACAATTATGGAAAGTTCGCATTGCATACATTACCATCCGGTGTTTTCTATAATCATACAACCAGCATCATCGGTAACGGTGTAGCATTGAATATTCCTGTATTGATGAAGGAAGTCAAATCCATTACAGACAGAAACGTTCCAATGCCTAAGATTCTCGTATCTGACAGAGCACAGATGGTAATGCCATATCACATTCTGTTTGACCAGTACGAAGAAGAACGTCTGGGTGGCAAATCCTTTGGTTCTACCAAGTCAGGTATTGCACCTTTTTATTCAGATAAATATGCTAAGATCGGCTTCCAGGTAAGCGAACTTTTTGATGAAGATCTTTTGAAAGAGAAAGTAGTAAGAGTCTGCGAGCAGAAGAACGTAATTCTGGAGCATTTATATCATAAACCTGCAATTAACCCGGATGAATTGTTAGAAACATTACATGAGTACAAAGAGATGATCGCTCCTTTCGTATGTGATGTATCTGCATATCTGGACGAAGCAATCAAGGCAGGTAAGAATATCCTGTTAGAAGGTCAGCTTGGTACATTAAAGGACCCTGACCATGGTATTTATCCTATGGTAACATCTTCTTCCACACTTGCTGCATATGGTGCAATCGGTGCGGGTATTCCTCCTTATGAAATCAAGGAAATCTACACAGTATGTAAGGCATATTCTTCCGCAGTAGGAGCAGGTGCTTTCGTATCTGAGATCTTCGGCGATGAAGCAGATGAACTGAGAAGACGTGGTGGTGACGGCGGTGAGTTCGGCGCTACAACAGGACGTCCAAGAAGAATGGGCTGGTTTGACTGCGTTGCTTCCAAGTATGGCTGCCGCCTGCAGGGTACTACAGATGTTTGCTTTACAGTATTGGATGTACTTGGTTATCTTGATGAGATTCCTGTATGTACAGGTTATGAGATTGACGGCGAAGTTACAACACAGTTCCCTGTTACCTGCAAGCTTGAGAAAGCCAAGCCTGTATTGACAACTCTGCCAGGCTGGAAATGTGATATCCGCGGCATCAAGACATATGAGGAACTTCCTGAGAACTGCCGTAAGTATATCGAATTTATCGAGGAGCAGATCGGCTATCCTATTACAATGGTAAGTAATGGACCTTCCCGTGATGATATTATTTATAGAAAAAGCCCATTAAAGAAATAAAATTTCTACTTGCAATATAAAACGAAAAGTAGTAACATAACTTTTGTTTACGGAGGACCAATGGCGGTTAGTAACGCTATTGGTCCTTTTATGCAATAATACATGTAAAATTATACAAAAAATATATTTTGTATAATTTCTTGTGTTTTGTTGTGTACTGTGATATCATATTCAAAGTACTTAGGCCATGTTTGGTAACATGTGTTGAGTTCAAAGGAGGAAAATTTTTTATGAAGAAGAAAGCATTATCACTTGTTCTCGCTTCTGCTATGGTAGCATCTTTAGTTGGATGCGGTAGCTCAGCAGAGACAGAAACACCTTCTGCTGCAGAAACTACTACAACAGAGGCAGCAGCTACAACAGAAGCTGCATCCACAGAAGCAGCAGCTACAGAGGCTGCAACAACAGATAACTCCGATAAGAAGATCGCTATGATCACAGACTCTGGAGATATCACAGATGAGTCCTTCAACCAGATCACATGGGAGACATGTGTAGCTTATGGTGAGGCTAACGGAATTGAAACACAGTATTATAAACCAGCAGAAGATACAGATGAAGAGAGAATCAACTCTGTAGATTTAGCAGTTGCAGAAGGCGCAACAGTTGTTGTTATGCCTGGTTACTTATTTGGACCTGCAATCGCTGAAGAGCAGGATCTGTATCCTGATGTTACATTTATCGCAGTTGACGTTACAGAAGGCGACATCGTAAACCTTGCAGGTGAGAGTGTTGCACTTGGCGACAACGTATATATCTGCTCCTTCCAGGAAGAGCAGGCTGGCTACTTAGCTGGTTATGCAGCAGTTAAAGATGGTTATACAAGCCTTGGATTCCTTGGCGGTATTGCAGTTCCTGCAGTTATCCGTTATGGTTTCGGTTATATTCAGGGTATCAACGCAGCAGCTGAAGAGCTGGGTGTTGATGTAGATGTTAAGTACTACTATGGCGGACAGTTCTACGGCGATGATGCAATCACAGCTCGTATGGAAGGCTGGTACGCAGACGGAACACAGGTTGTATTCGCATGCGGCGGCGGTATCTATACATCAGCAGTTGATGCAGCAGCACAGTACGATGGCAAGGTTATTGGTGTAGACGTTGACCAGTTCCCTAAGATCGGTGATGCTTGTATCACATCCGCTATGAAGGGTCTTGGCTCAGCAGTAGAAGCAGCACTTGATGCTTATACATCAGGTAACTGGTCTTCTATCGGTGGCAAGTCTGAACAGCTTGGTCTGACACAGGGTGATTACCTTGGACTTCCTACAGCTGATGCTTCTTGGGGATTCAAGACATTTACTAAGGATGAATATGAAACAGTATTAAATGGCATTAAAGATGGTTCTATCACAGTATCTAACGATACAGAGAATCAGCCAGAAGTTGGTTCTCATGTAACTGTTACATATGTAGAGTAATTTTGAACTTTTTAAAAAGGGGTGGAGAACTTATTCTCTTCCCCTTTTTTTTAAAGCTGTTAGATGTTATACTAGAGTATAAACAAATGTGTAAACCGTGAACGGGTTAGAAGCTGCAAAACGCATCCGGCTTCTGAACAGTTACAAAATAGGAAAAGGAAAATGGACCATGGAGAATGATTACATTATTGAGATGTTGAACATCACAAAAGAATTTCCTGGAATCAAGGCTAATGATAATATTACCTTGCAGTTGAAAAGAGGAGAAATTCACGCTCTTTTAGGAGAGAACGGAGCCGGTAAGTCTACTCTGATGAGTATCTTATTCGGACTTTATCAGCCTACATCCGGAACAATTAAGAAGGATGGTAAGGAAGTACATATCAATACTCCAAATGATGCAAATGATTTGAATATTGGTATGGTACACCAGCATTTTAAGCTGGTAGAATGTTTTTCTGTATTAGATAATATTATCCTTGGTGTTGAGCCTACGAAGGGAATATTCCTGGAGAAGAAGGGCGCTCGTCAGAGAGTTATGGAACTGAGCGATAAGTATGGACTTATGGTAGACCCGGATGCTCTTGTTTCTGATATTACAGTAGGTATGCAGCAGAGAACTGAAATTCTGAAGATGTTATATCGTGATAATGAAGTCCTGATTTTTGATGAGCCGACTGCAGTTCTGACTCCACAGGAGATTGAAGAACTGATGAAGATTATGAAGAACCTTGCAAAAGAAGGCAAGTCCATTCTGTTCATTACACATAAGCTGAATGAAATTATGGAAGTAGCAGATCGTTGTACGATTCTTCGTAAGGGTAAATATGTAGGTACTGTAAATGTAAAGGATACAACAAAAGAAGAACTTTCCAAGATGATGGTAGGTAGAAATGTAAACTTCTCAGTAGATAAGAAGCCTGCAAAACCAGGTGAGACTGTACTGAAGGTAGAGCATATGACCGTACCGAGTAAGGCACATTCCAACAATGCCGTGAAAGATATTTCCTTTAATGTACGTCGTGGTGAGATTGTCTGTATCGCAGGTATTGATGGAAATGGACAGAGTGAATTTGTGCAGGGACTTACAGGACTTGAGAAAATCACAGGTGGTAAGATCATCTTTAAAGGACAGGACATTACCAAGGCATCTATCCGTGACCGTTCTAAGATGGGTATGAGCCATATTCCGGAAGACAGACATAAGCATGGTCTTGTTCTTGATTACTCTCTGGAGCAGAACATGGTATTGCAGAGATATTTTGAGCCTGATTTCCAAAAGGGTGGATTTATCAAGAGTAAAGAAGTACGTCGCTATGCAGACAAGCTGATTGAACAGTATGATGTCAGAAGTGGACAAGGTCCGATTACCATAACCAGAAGTATGTCTGGTGGTAATCAGCAGAAAGCGATTATCGCGCGAGAGATTGATAAAGATCCGGATCTCCTGGTAGCAGTACAGCCAACCAGAGGTCTTGATGTAGGTGCAATTGAATATATTCACAGTCAGCTGGTAGCACAACGTGACAAGGGTAAGGCAGTATTGCTTGTTTCCCTGGAACTGGACGAAGTAATGGATGTTTCAGACCGTATTCTGGTTATGTATGAGGGCGAGCTTGTAGGACAGCTTGATCCGAAAAAGATTACCGTAGAGGAATTAGGACTTTATATGGCAGGCGCCAAAAAAGAAGCAGTTCCTGAAGAGGTTTAGAAGATACATTCAGCAGACATCATTGAAAGAAAGGTATGGTTATCAACATGAACGAAAAGAAAAAAGATGTCCTTCTGTCCATCGGTGCTTCGCTTGTTTGTATCGTGATTGGACTTTTAGTTGGATTGATTATTTTGTTTTGCATTAACTCAGAGAATGCACTGGATGGTTTTGTAAGAATTGTAAAAGGCGGATTTTACCTTGCTCCTAAGGGAGTCGGAAGTGAGATCACGCAGGCTGCTCCGTTAATTATGACAGGTCTTTCCGTGGCTTTTGCATTTAAGACAGGTCTGTTCAACATTGGTGCAGCAGGACAGTATACAGTAGGTGTATTTGGAGCTTTGTATTTTGCTATCATTCTTCATATGCCCTGGTATGTATGTTTACTGGCTGCTATGGTATGCGGTGCTATCTGGGGAGCTGTTCCAGGCTTCTTCAAGGCATATTTTAACGTAAATGAAGTTATTACTTCTATTATGTTTAACTGGATTGGTCTGTATCTGGTAAATGAACTGATGTACAGCACAGTAAAGGGCATGTACGATCAGAAGACTACCAGAACTTATAAGCTCAGTTCTGTATCTCCTGAATCTTTGATTCCTAATATGGGATTGAATACAATATTTAAGACCAATTCAACAACAATTGCAATTTTTATCGCAATTATCATTGCCATTATTATGTATATTGTTTTGAACAAGACGACATTTGGTTATGAATTAAAAGCATGTGGTTTTAACAAGGATGCAGCCAAGTATGCAGGTATCAATGAGAAGAGAAACATCGTATTGTCCATGACAATATCCGGTGCACTTGCAGGAATCGGCGCAGGACTTTATTACTTATCCGGTGGTTCAGAATGGAATCCACAGGTAGCAACAGCACTTCCTGCCATTGGATTTAACGGTATCCCTGTAGCGCTTCTTGCACTGAGTAATCCAATCGGCGTAGTATTTGCAGCAATTTTCGTAGCACATATTTCTGTTGGTGGTGCATACCTCCCAACCAAATATTTCCAGCCTGAAATTGCAGACTTTATTGTAGCAGTTATTATTTACCTTTGCGCATTTGTTATGCTGTTCAAGGGTATCGTAACAAATATGATTCAGAAGAAGAAGCAGAAAGCTGAGCATGCAGGAAAGGAGGAGAAGTAATTATGTTTTTATTATTAAAATTTACATTACTTTATGCTGTAGTCCTGATGCTGGTAGCTTTAGGCGGTATGTTCTCAGAACGAAGCGGTGTTATTAATATCGCATTGGAAGGTATTATGGCAATCGGTGGTCTTGCTGGTGTATTTGTACTTTCCTTATGTGGAGGCAAGATGCCTGCACCGGCACTTGTTGCAGTATCTATATTGGTAAGTGCACTGGCAGGTATGTTGTATTCTTTACTGTTAGGCTTCTCTGCCATTACATTAAAGGCAGACCAGACGATTGGCGGTACAGCCCTCAATATGATGGCGACAGCAATTGCAGTGGTTATCACCAAAGCATTTAACAACTCTACAGAAGCAGGAAGTGGTGCTTCCTCTGCTAAATTAACTTATGATAATTCAGCTTTTATTTATAAGATCGGACCTTTGACAATCAATATTTTCCTGATCATTGGTATCATTATTCTGATATGTGCAGCTATTTTCCTGTTCAAAACCAAATGGGGACTTCGTCTTCGTTCCTGTGGTGAACATCCTCAGGCAGCAGATTCAGTAGGTATCAATGTATATCAGTGGAGATACATCGGTGTTATGATTTCCGGTGCATTAGGTGGTCTTGGTGGATTTGCCTATATTGTTCCTTCTGTTACGACCTGGAACTTTGAAGTAGGTGTTGCAGGTGCAGGCTTCCTTGCACTGGCAGTTATGATCTTTGGACAGTGGAAGCCTTACAGAATTGCAGCCGCAGCTGTATTCTTTGCAGTGTTCCGTTCACTGGCGAATATCGCTGACTCTACTGCATTGTCACACCTTGGATTATCCAAGAATATCTACAGCATGATGCCATTTATCGCATCCATGATCATTCTTGCATTTACATCCAGGAATTCACAGGCACCTAAGGCAGAAGGTATTCCATACGATAAGGGCGCTAGATAAAATGCAACTGAATCACAGTTTAGAAGTATATAGAGTATTTTATACAGTAGCAAAATGCAGAAGCATAACGCTTGCTGCCAATGAACTGGCAATTTCCCAGCCAGCAGTCAGTCAGTCCGTGAAGCAATTGGAAGAATCTCTGGAAACGAAGCTGTTTACCAGGACTTCCAAGGGCGTACGCCTGACCGCAGAGGGAGAGCTTCTTTATTCCTATGTTTCCAAGGGCTATGAACAGATAGTCCTTGGAGAACAGAAGCTGATGGAGATGAAGAATCTTGAACTGGGAGAGATCAGAATTGGTGCGAGTGATATGACTCTGCAATTTTTTTTACTGCCTTATTTAGAGCAGTTTCATGAACGTTTCCCGAATATTAAGGTCGGAGTTACCAATGCACCAACCCCGGAGACCTTGTCCAATCTGGAAGAAGGAAGAATTGATTTTGGTGTGGTCAGCACTCCATTTGAAGCGAAGAATACAGTTGAAAAGGTTCCAGTGCGTGAAATAGAAGATGTCTTTGTGGCAGGGAGACGGTTTATTCCCTATAAGAACAGAATGTTGGATTTTTCACAATTAGAAGGACTGCCATTGATTTTCCTGGAGAAGAATACTTCCAGCAGAACCTATATGGAACAGTTTCTTGCAGACAATCACGTATCTCTGAATCCTGAATTTGAACTTGCGACCAGTGAGATGATCGTGCAATTCGCACTTCGAAATCTTGGAGTAGGATGTGTGGTAAAAGACTTTGCAAGAGAATATATAGAAGAAGGGACGCTTTTTGAACTTCGTTTTAATAAGATGATACCCAAGAGACAATTCTGCATTGTGCGCAATCAGAAAAACCCGCTGTCAGCGGCAGCGGGTAAGTTACTGGAGATTATTTACGCGAATTCTCCATAGCCTGAGTAATCTCTTCTTCTGTTAAGCCCTGTGATTCCTTGTGCTCAGGAACGAGGGGGGAATTGACATTGCTGTCAGAAAAGAATTCAGCCATGGTGTGTTTTCCTTTCATTCTTCCGTAGCACAGAATAAAGAGCCAGGCAAGAATTGGAATGGCAATTATGCAAAAGAATAAGGCAAAGAACAGATTGCGGGAATCAGCAGTTGTGGTAAAAGCTGATACAATAAAAGCAATGAGCAAAGCGGCAATAGCGACCAGACTGACGATTGCCACTATTTGTTTTGGATTTTTCTTCATATCGGGATATCCTCCTTTGTTTATGTTCTATTATAGAGTGCGCATAGCGGAAAAGCAAGAGAGTGTAAGGATTCCTTTGACTTTCTTACACATTTAGTATATACTAAGTCCGTATGGCAGACATAAAATGTGGGGATAACAGATTACCTACTCAATGATAAGAAGCCGTAATGAAAGGATGTATATATCATGGCAAAGGAAAAGACTTTATTAGACCAGTGGAGAGCAATGGCTTATGATGAGCAGGCAGATAAGGCAAGCCTTCAGAAGCTTTGGATTGCATATTTTCAGAAGGAAAAAGAAATCTATCAGCAGCTTTTAAAGAATCCTGACGAAGAAGTTAAGGGAACTGTAAAAGAACTTGCAGACAAATATAGTGTAGATATCATGACAATGACAGGATTTCTGGATGGTATCAACGACAGCTTAAAGGCAGCTAACCCAATCGAAGAAATGGGTGAAGATACAGAAGTAAGCCTTGCATTTGACAAGGAATTACTGTATAAGAACATGGTAGCAGCAGAGGCTGACTGGCTTTACAACCTGGAAGAGTGGAATGCTATTTTCAGCGAAGATAAGAAGAAAGGGCTTTACAAAGAGCAGAAGTCTTCTACAACAGTTGTAAAACCTACTAAGATTTATCCAAACGATCCTTGTCCTTGCGGAAGCGGCAAGAAGTATAAGAAGTGCTGCGGCAAAAATGCAAAATAATGCCAAATAATGGTTTGAAGCCTGTACAGGAATAATCCTGGAGATATGCCACATACTAACTCTGTATGAAAAGGAGGTAGTTATATGGCACAACTTACTTGTGGAGCACAAGCCTGTTCCTATAATCAGGATAATTGCTGTTGTAAAGGTGATATTATGGTAGGCGGCAAGCATGCCGAATGCTGCGAGAATACCTGTTGCGAAAGCTTCCATAAAAGAGGTGGTTCCTCTTTTGTCAGCGCGATTTCACATCCAAGCCCTACAATCAGTATCGACTGTGAGGCGGTAAAATGTATCTATAATGCAGATTACAGATGCAAGGCTGAGAAGGTCGCAATTAAGGGAAACAGTGCAAACAGCAGCATGGAGACAGTCTGTGCTACTTTTAAAGAGAAATAAAGCAGAAAAATAAAAATTAGCATTGACAGAGAGTGGGTATTGTGTTAGAGTATATTTGTTTGAGAACGTCAAACATTGTACAACAAAGCAGAGTATCCACTCTCACCTTGCAGTAATTGAACTGGCAAGCGTTAATAATTTCCAGAGTTTTGGCAACAGAACTTTATGATGTATGGAATTATGTGGATAGTCTGACTATCCACTTTTTATTTACTTATTTCTTATGGAGGTGTTAAGTTATTAGCGAATTAATGATTAACGAACAGATTAGAGACAGAGAGGTGCGCGTTATCGGTGAAGACGGTGAACAGTTGGGAATCATGTCACCACGCGATGCCATGAAGCTTGCAGAAGAAGCGGGTGTAGATTTAGTGAAGATTGCACCTACAGCCAAGCCACCTGTATGTAAGATTGTTGATTATGGTAAGTTCAAATATGAACAGACAAGAAAAGAAAAAGAAGCGAAGAAGAAGCAGAAGGTAATCGACGTAAAAGAAATTCGTTTATCTCCCAATATTGATACTAATGACTTGAACACGAAAGTAAACGCTGCCCGTAAGTTCCTTTCCAAGGGAGATAAAGTTAAGGTCACACTTCGATTCAGAGGTCGTGAGATGGCTCATATGCAGAGCAGCAAGCACATTCTTACAGAGTTCGGTGAGAATTTAAGTGATGTGGCTGTTGTTGAGAAAGAGCCAAAAGTGGAAGGCAGAAGTATGACAATGTTTTTAGCTGAGAAAAGATAAGCGGTTTCATTCCGTTTCCAGTTAAAATATAAGTATTATATGAAGTTTAGGAGGAAATTAGCGATGCCGAAAATGAAAACAAGCAGAGCAGCTGCAAAACGTTTTAAAGTAACAGGAACAGGTAAATTAAAGAGAGCAAAAGCTTATAAGAGCCATATCTTAACAAAGAAGACAACTAAGAGAAAGAGAAATCTTAGAAAGCCTGCTATGACTGATGCAACCAATGTTAAGAATATGAAGAAGATTTTACCATATTTATAAGTATTAGTTAGGAGGATATAAGAGATGGCAAGAATTAAAGGCGGTTTAAACGCAAAGAAGAAACATAATAGAGTATTAAAGCTTGCAAAGGGCTACAGAGGAGCTAGAAGCAAGCAGTATAGAGTAGCTAAGCAGTCTGTTATGAGAGCATTAGCTTCTTCATACGCTGGTAGAAAAGAGAGAAAGCGTCAGTTCAGACAGTTATGGATCGCTCGTATCAATGCTGCAGCTAGAATGAACGGTATCTCTTACAGCCAGATGATGCATGGCTTAAAGCTTGCTGGTGTTGACATCAACAGAAAGATGTTAGCAGAGATGGCAGTTAACGATGCAGAAGGCTTCAAGACATTAGCAGAATTAGCAAAGTCTAAGGTTGCTTAATTTTTGAGAAAATGATATCCCCCGGAGTTTTTCCGGGGGATTTTTTTAGCTTAATGCCAAATCAGTAGTCCAATATGATAGAATACGAAAGCGAGAATCAAGGAAAATACCAGATAATACAGAACGGAGAGTGCAATCCACTTCTTTGAATGATTTTCCCGGAAAGTTGCCGCGACAGTCATTGTACAGGGAACATTGAATACGATTGCCATAATAAAGCCAAGAGCCTGTGGCTTGCTGATGATCTGAGGAAGAAGTTCAATCAGATTATCCGAAATGCCAAGGGATTTTGCATTGAAAGCGGCATTCACCATATCTGTATTACTGTAGAGTGCATTGATGACACCTAACAGCGATTCTTTCGTAACCATAGAGGAGATATAAGCCATAAACATTTGCCAGGTCATACCAAAGACGCTTGTAACAGGCTCGATTATCTGTCCGATTCTTGTTAAAATACTCTCTGTACCGAACCAGTTATAGGAGAGTAGATAAAAGACAATAGAAACAAGCAGGATGACTCTGAATGCACGACTGAAGATATCCCAGGCTTTCATAAGTGTTGTTTTGATGATACATCCCCACTTGGGTTTGTGGTATGGTGGCAGCTCCATAATGATGCCGCCGCTATCCTCTGCATGAATTAATTGAGGTTTAAACAGTTTGGAAGCAAGAAAGAGCGATGCAACGGTAACAAATAACATGACCAGAACAACGCCTATAGCGCCAATTGGACCATAGAATACATTGGCGAGCATAGGAGCCAGGGAAAGTGTTGAACCACAGGGAATGCTCCAGACAAGTATCATGGTGAGAAATCTCTGACCGGCATTGTCAATGACACGGCTTCCTGCAACACCAGCCATATTACAGCCAAGACTCATAAGCAGAGAACAGATACTTTTGCCCTGTAGCCCCAATTTCTCCATGGTATCGTTAAAGATGAAGGATATTCTTGACATATAGCCCACATCTTCTATGATTGCAAATACAAAGGTAACACCTAATACAAATCCAGCCATAGAGATTGTAAAGGCAAGAACATTTGGGATTACTACATAGATAAGTTCAGCAAGAGGCTTCCATACCTGCATGCGGTTCATGAGGTTTTCCAATGGAGCACTGATAGGTGCAGCCAGTCCAAAACCAAGAGCCATAATAGGTGCAGCAACAAGCATTGCGAGCATTAACGATGCTGCTATGATACCAAGGGCAATCCATTTACCTGAATGCTTTCCCAGAGCTATTTTATCAAAGCTATTTAGTGAGACATTGGCAGCAGGTCTTTTGGCGACTCCTTTCAGTATTTCATTTATGTATGCATATTTATGCTTTCCAGATGCCATAAGACCCTGATTGGATTTTTCCAGAGAACGCATGGCAGACTTTTCTTTTGTATATATTTTCTTTTCTGCCTGTTTGGACACCAGTTCATCAAAAGACAGAGAAGTATCATTTCTATAATATTCTATCAACCTGGATTGATCTGCAATTTTACCAGCAGAGACGGCATCTGCAAGAGTCTTCTTCAATTCGCCATATCTTTTCTGATCGGATGCGACAAAACCTATGACAGGGATTCCCAATCTGGCGCTTAATTTTTGAACATCAATGTGGATACCCTTATTTTCAGCAACGTCCATTAAGTTAAGAATTAATACGGCGGGAATATTCAATCCGATGAAATCCGTATACATATATAAAGAGCGCTCTAATTGTGAACTGTCTACCAGTATTGCGATGAGATCGGCAATGCCGGACTGGATGTAATTAGATGTAATGACTTCCTCATCAGATCCGGCGGACAGACTATAACTGCCAGGAAGATCAATAACATCATATTCATCTCCATTATATGTGAATTTGCTTTCTTTGTGTTCGACTGTCTTGCCCGGCCAGTTACCAACATGCTGGTGTGCGCCTGTCAGCCCGTTAAAAACGGTAGATTTTCCTGCATTTGGCTGTCCTAACAGTGCAATGATTTTTTTCATGATAAAGCACCTCCCTCTATTATGATTCCTTCGCAGTCCCTTTTGCTCAGAGATATAACGGAGTCTCTGCAATAAAATAGAACCGGCTGACCCTTTTCGTTTTGAATTACCTGTATGGTGCTTCCCTCCACGATGCCAATACCAATAAGTCTGGACAACAGATGGTGATTACCGGTTACAGAACTGACGCATCCTGCATATCTGGGTGTTGCTTCTGATAATTTCATAACTCATTTATCCTCCTGCTTTGATTTGGTGTACTCACGTAATAGTTCGCATAAAATCAGGGAGTACACATTTGTGGTTAGAATGAACTAACCGTAAACAGTTTATGATATTTTGCAAATTATATCTATGCCGGATTATATAAAAAAGGCTCATATAGCCAAATATTTTACTAACCGTTTGATTTTGCACAATGCTGAATTTATAATATTCTCAATAGATAAAGGAGCAACATATTCATGCAAAAGGATAATTTCAACAAAAATGTACAGACATTTATGGCTGGAGGACAGGACAAACTGGTATTACACCAGAATATGCAGGATGGCTATATGGAGCTTACCAATTACTATATCCTTCCGGGAATCTTTCTTACGAGGAATGAAATTCATACACAGATGGTTCCTTGCGGCGAAGGGGATATGCATAGGAAATCATTTCTGGTTAATTACTGTATAGACGGCAGATGTGAATTTAAAGTAGACAGTGATAATTACAGCTATGTTGACCACGGACTTATGAGTGCATCATCGCAGATGGCACAGGGGAATTTCTATTATCCATCGTCTTATTATCTGGGATATGAGATATATGTCATGCCTGATAAATTCAACCAGCATACAGAAAGTATATTAAAATTATTTGATATTGATATGGATACCCTGTTACAGACATATACAAGAAGTGCAATCTTTTATGCTTCAGATACGGTATTGAAATTATGGGATAACATTGACGAGTGCAATGACAGCTGCAATATAGGGCAGATCAGGCTTGACACTTTACAGATATTGAAATATCTTTATGACCATGGACCGATAACATCCGCACAGACACCATATCTGTCCCGAACACAGGCAATGCTTGCCAAAAAGGCAAAGGAAATATTGACAGCAGATCTAAGCCGGCATATATCCATGAAGCAGATATCTCAGGAGCTGAATGTTAGTGAAACCAGTCTGAAACGATATTTTCATCTGGTGTATGGCACCAATGTATCTGTATATATGAATGAGGTCAGAATGCAGTATGCGGCTGAGCTTCTTACTTCGTCGCAAATGAGTATTTCTGATGTGGCAAAAGCAAGTGGCTATGTTAATCAGGGACGATTTGCCAGCGTATTCAGACAGACATTTGGAATGAAACCGCTGGACTATCGTAGAGGAGGAAGATTGTGAGATTACTATTTGAAATTGATAAAAAGGATTATGATCCTGCTGGAAAAGCATTTGTTCGTCCTTCTGCTAGAGCAATCATAATAAAAAAGGGAAAAATAGCCGTAATTTACAGTCAGAAGCATAAGTACTTTAAAATACCCGGAGGGGGAATCGAACCGGGGGAAAATAAGATAGATGCAATGATTCGTGAAGTAAAGGAAGAAGTGGGACTGACAGTAATTGCTGAATCAGTTGCAGAGTTTGGATACGTTCATCGTATTCAGAAGGGAAAACATGAGCCGGTATTTATACAGGATAATTTCTATTATCTTTGTGATGTGACAGAGGGACAGGTTCCCCCTCATTTTACGGAAAATGAGAAAAAAGAGGAATTTGTTCCATGTTTTGTAGATTTGGATGAAGCAATCAAGGTGAATGAGGAATATGTGAAAGCAAATTCTTATGATTCCATGATTGAAAGAGAATTAAGAGTAATGAAGATGATTGCAGATGCTAAGGCAACATGAAAATTAGAGTGAAAAATCTGCGATCAAAGATTTTTGGCATATGAGATTTGAAACTGTGAATTATGATATAAATTGGATATGCGCAGGAATGGAACTCTGAGAGTGCATGACTAAGATACGGGGGAAAAGGCAGAAATATGGACGAATTTAAGGTAGTACGCAGGCATATGCGTTTTACAGGCAGAGTGCAGGGAGTAGGCTTTCGCTATCGTGCAAAATATGCTGCAAATGGCATGGGAATAACAGGCTGGGCGAAGAATGAATGGGATGGTTCTGTAGAAATGGAGGCACAGGGAACCATTGCACAGATCAATATGATGCTCAAGATGATTAATAAGAGCGATTATATTGTTATAGATACGATTGAGACAAAAGACATTCCACTGGAAGAGCATGAGACAGGATTCTATGTGCGGTGATAGTTGTTTATCAGAAGTAGTAATACTGTTTTTACACAGGGAGTTGTTTCTGAATTTTTTTAACATCTGGAATAAAAATCAACCTAAGGGTTTTAATTGGAATAATATAGAGTTAGAAGATTTCTTTATGCGCAGTGTTCAAACATAAAATAGAGTTTATAATTGTTTAAAACCAGTTTATGTTTTGCACAAATTGATACACAATTCATACAATTCAACTCCACAGAACGAAGTGCAAGACTTGTCTGAACAGGATTTATGCGGATTTTAGGAAAA
>CAVBMG010000012.1:27687-50201 GCA_963596435.1 Agathobacter sp. | reverse complement strand
GTATCAATTAAACGATAGCCACACTCTATTGCATCAAATACACATTGTGCTGTCTGCTCTGCTGGAATCTCAAATACTCCAAAACCAACCATTGGCATTTCTATACCATTATTCAATTTTACATATTCCATATATAGTTCGTCCTTTCATCAATATTTTTTACGAACGAACTTCTTTATATGGCTTCCCCTTTGAGAAGAAACGATTAAACATATCTTCAAAAGTCATAAAATTATTTCTCCTCCTTTACAAATTCATATTTGTCAAATTCATATCCACATTATACCATAAAAATAACGGCATTGTATATCACTCTCGTAACATACAATACCATTACTTTTTTTCGATACGCTATACAAAATATATTCCTGTATACGATAATATCATATCTATTGCATTTGAACATTTGTTCTCCATATATTATACTATTGTTGGAAATCGAAAAGGAAGCAGGATTGATTTCCGATTGTCAGATGCCCTCTAGTCTTACATAGATAACCATAACAACAAAAAGAAATAGCATCCCCAACCCTCGCAAAGTTTAGGATGCTATTCTTTATAAGTGGAGTAGACGGGAGTCGAACCCGTGTCCGAAAAACTATCCCATGTACTTCTACAGGCTTAGTTGATTATTTCGGGCTTCTGCAGCCCTGTTCCTTTCCATGCAGGCGAATCAACGCCCCTGCATAGTCGGTAGCTTCATCATACGCCCACATACGCAAAGCTTAGTATGTGTCGTTTCCTACATAATCGATGCCTGGGTCTTAATGTGTAGGTGCACTAAGTCAGACAGCTGCCATTAGGCAGCGTATGCTAAATTATCTTCAGCGTTTAATTTTAATTGTGGATTTAACGCATTCCTGCGACCTGCTTCTCCATCTTCAAATTCCCCGTCGAAACCTTTACTACCCCATATTCAATTGTATGACAGTCTGACTATTGCCAGACTGTCTATTAATTATATAGAAGACTTCTGATAAAGTCAACATTTAATATAAATTCTTTACCTTGAACTCTCGCTCTGTCTCACGTCTGGCATCTTTCTTGGCAATGTCCTCTCTCTTATCGTAGAGTTTCTTACCTCTTGCCAGTCCGATTTCTACTTTGGCTTTACCATCTTTGAAATAGACCTGTAGTGGCACCAATGTATAACCTTTTTCCTTGATCTTGCCAAGGAGTTTGTTAATTTCCTGCTTGTGAAGGAGTAATTTCTTTACGCGCAATGGATCTTTGTTGAAAATGTTGCCTTTTTCATAAGGAGATACATGCATGCCGTAGACAAATACCTCTGCATTCTCTATACGGATAAATGCCTCTTTAATACTGCACTTGCCCATACGCAGGGATTTTACCTCTGTTCCATGAAGAGCAATGCCGCATTCTATCTTCTCTTCTATAAAATAATCATGGTATGCTTTTTTGTTATTCGCAACCAGTTTCATAGTATCTTTTGCCATGGTTATACCTCTTCTTTATCGTCATCCGGTTCTAATTCCCATTCCTGGGGTATAACGAAATCAATCGTTCTGGAAATCTTATCTGTAGCGTTGACTCTGACTTTCAATTTCTGTCCCAGCTTATAACGCAGATTGGTTGCCTGACCAACCATTTCATAACTTTCTTCATCATAATAGAAATAATCACCCGGCAGCATGGACACATGAATCATACCTTCGATCGTATTAGGCAATTCCACATATACGCCCCATGATGTAATCGAAGAAATGACACCTTCGTAGATTTCACCCAGATGTTCTTCCATGTACTCTACCTTCTTGAGCTTATCAGTCTCACGCTCTGCCTCATCAGCCCGCCTCTCCATTTCAGAAGAATGTTGTGCTACTTCTGGAAGTATCTCATTATAATGGGCAACTCGGTTCTCATTCATTCTGCCCCTGATCTGCTCTTTAATAATACGATGTATCTGAAGATCAGGATATCGTCTGATAGGCGAGGTAAAATGACAATAGAACTGACATGCCAGTCCGAAATGACCCGTACAGTCAATTGTGTATTTTGCCTGCTTCATACTTCTTAAAGTCAATCTGCTGATCAGTGCCTCCTGTGGAGTATCTTCTATATTAGCAAGAAGCTTCTGTAACTCTTTAGGATGAATCTCTTCCTGTTTACTCTTGATCGTATAACCGAAGTTACGAATAAATGTACTTAATTTGGCAATCTTCTCCGGGTCTGGATTATCATGTGTTCTATATACAAAAGGTATCTCCATCCAGTAGAAATGCTGTGCTACTGTTTCATTTGCAATCAGCATGAAATCTTCAATGATCTTTGTTGCCACATTTCTATCATAGGGCTTGATATCTACAGGATGTCCCTTTTTATCCAGAATAATCTTTGTCTCCGGGAAATCAAAGTCAATGGAGCCACGTTTTCTTCTTTTTTCACGAAGAATCGCTGCCAGTTCCTGCATAAGTTCAAACATGGGAACCAGTTCTTCATATTCTTTGATCTCGGATTCGTCTTTATCTTCCAGTATCTTCTTCACGCTGGTATAAGACATTCTGCGGTCAACACGGATCACCGATTCCACAATATCATGACTGATGACTTCACCCTTTGGACTGATTGTCATCAGACAGCTCAAAGCCAGTCTGTCTACCCCTGCATTAAGAGAACAGATACCATTGGATAAAGTATGTGGAAGCATGGGAATTACTCTGTCTACCAGATATACGCTCGTACCACGTTTCTTCGCTTCCCAGTCAAGTGCAGAATTCTCCTGTACATAGTTGGTCACATCAGCAATATGAACACCAAGATGATAATTCTCTCCGTCTTTGGAAAGACTTACTGCGTCATCAAGATCCTTGGCATCTTCTCCATCAATCGTTACCATCTGTACATTTCGAAGGTCTGTTCTGCCCGCCATATCTGCCTCTGTCACATCATGAGCTACATTTTCAGCCTGATGCAGAACCTTCTCCGGAAATTCCACGGGCAATTCATATCCTCTTACGATAGACATAATATCTACGCCCGGATCATTTACATGTCCAAGTATTTCGATAATCTTACCTTCCGGCTTACGATTATCTTTTCCATAATCTGTAATCTCACATACTACTTTGTGACCTGATACAGCTCCCTTGGAGCGCTCTGATGGAACAAAAATGTCTGTTCCTATCTTCTCATTATCAGGAATTACAAATCCATAATTCTGGTTACTTTTATCATATGTGCCTACGACCTGTTTCATGCCTCTGGCTACAATTTCCGTAATCTGAGCTTCCTGACGTTTTCCATGCTTTACCGGCAACAGAGTCACTTTTACAGTATCTTTGTGGAATGCTCCATTGATGCAGTTCTCCGGGATATACAGATCATCCTCTCTGCCCTCTACCTCTACAAAGCCAAATCCCTTTGGATGGCTGATAAAAGTACCGATTAATGCTTCCGGTGCATGCTTTGCCTTGATGAATTTACCCTTCTTGGTAATACTGATCTTACCTTCGGTCAAAAGCTCATTCAGAATACGGTTCAATTCGCTTCTGTCTTCTTTGGAGACCTGCAGCATAACCGCAAGTTCCTTCTCTTTCATTGGAATATAGAACTCTTCACCCATCAGGTCAAGAATCACCTTTTTACGTTTATCATTCTGTTCCATAGTATCGCCCCCTTTGCTGTCAGTTACAGTATTCTCAATAGCTACAAAAAAACACTCTTTTACAAGAGTGTTTTACGTTATCTTAAAAGTTTATATTTAAAACAACTGAAAGAAGTATAAATACAACTCCAAGAACCTTGGTCAGCTTCACTAATGTGCCTTCCATGGAGCGTCCTTTATTCTTGCCCCAATAAGTCTCTGCAGCACCACTGATTGCGCCAAGTCCTGCCGATTTACCTTCCTGCATCAAAACAATCGCTGTAAATACGATAGACACTAATATTAAAATAATGGTGAGGACTGTTCTCAAAACTGCCATTCTGTACACCTCCTTAGTATCAACATACCGGATTCAAAAGAATCCACGAACATGAGTGTAACATAAAATGTAGATTTAATCAAGACAATTCAAACAGATTATCCTTTTATTTTTTCTTCATTCTCAAAAGTTCTTCTTCAATCTGCAGGATATGTTCCGAATAGTTTCTAAGTTTATCTTTCTTTCTGATTTTGCCTTCGGAAATATGATTCTCCATTTCCAACCAGTATTCCATACCAATCGTGTGAATCTGCATAGTTACAACTGCTGTTTCATTCTTTTGATTTTCAACAGGAATTCCTATCTTTACAATACAACCACGATAGCCATTCTTCTTAGGGGCATCAATATAGTTCTTTTTCTCTATGACCTTCCACTTCTTCTTGTCTTCCAGCTGTTTCATGATTTTCATGATATCATCTGTAAAATAGCACAATACTGTAACATGATATATGCCGTTTTCTTCTTTTTCGGAAGTAAATTCCTTGATAATCTCTCTTTCAGCCTTCTGCGCAAGCTTCTCAGATAATTTGTTAAGGAAGTTTTCTACCTTAATTCTCGCATATTCATTTAAGTCGTTCTCTTCAGATACTTGAAGTTCCATTGTATTATTATCTTCCATAGGAAATATACCAGCCTTTCTATATTACATATTCCTTTTTTACACTATTTTTCAGAATATGTGTTGCCAGTGATTGCAAAAATAACCCACTCTGCAATGTTCACTGCATGATCTCCGATTCTCTCAAAATATTTTGCAATCATTAGTAAATCAGCTGCCTGTTCTCCGTTCTCCGGCTTATCATGAATCAGTCTGATCAATTCTGTCTTTACGGTATTGAACAGATTATCTACAATATCGTCAGATTTGATGACTTCTCCTGCCAGAACGATATCTCCACGCACATATGCATCTATACTGTTAATAACCATAACGGTAGTTTCCTTTGCCATCTGTGGCAGATGATCCAGCTTCTTAATATATTCTTCATCAGCCAGATGAATGGATATCTCTGCAATATCTCCAGCCTGATCTCCGATTCTCTTCATATCCGTTACCATTTTCATGGCAGAGGATACCCTTCTCAAATCACCTGCTACCGGCTGCTGAGATAAAAGAATCTGGAAACACATGTTTTCAATCTCTTTCTCTTTTCTTTCGATTTCATCTGCGTAAAGCATGGTCTTCTCAGCTTTTTCACGATCCTGTTTGACCAGTGCACTGATTGCCATTTCAATGGACTGCTCCATCATACTGCCCATATGAATCAATTCTTCATTTAACTTTGACAATTGTTTATCAAATTTGTTACGCATATCAACCAAACCTCCCTGTGATATAATCTTCCGTCTTTTTATTCTTAGGGTTAGAGAAAATTGTCTCTGTTTTATCAAATTCTACTACTTCGCCAACCAGGAAAAAGGCTGTCTCGTCAGAAACACGTGTAGCCTGCTGCATATTGTGAGTTACTACAACTACTGTGTACTTCTTCTTCAGATCTTCCATCAGCTCTTCTACTTTCAGAGTAGAAATAGGATCCAATGCAGATGTCGGCTCATCCATCAATAAAACATCCGGCTGTACTGCCAGTGCTCTTGCAATACACAGTCTCTGCTGCTGACCGCCTGATAAGCCAAGTGCTGATTTCTTCAGTCTGTCTTTTACTTCATCAAAGATAGCTGCACCACGAAGGCTCTCTTCCACGATCTCATCCAGCTTGGATTTGTTCTTGATTCCATGGATTCTGGGGCCATATGCTATATTGTCATAAATGCTCATCGGGAATGGATTGGGCTGCTGGAAAACCATACCGATCTTCTTACGAAGAAGTGTAGTGTCCACGTTTTCTCCATATATATTTTCGTTATCTAATGTAACTTCGCCTGTAATCTTTACATTTTCCACTAGATCATTCATTCGGTTCAGACTTTTTAAGAATGTGGATTTACCACAACCGGATGGTCCTATCAAAGCTGTTACTGCATTTTTCTTAATATCCATATTGATATCTTTCAGTGCATGGTTTTCACCATAATAGAGATTCAGATTCTTGGCACTGATCTTGATTTCTTCATTCATTGTTCTTTATCCTTCCTAATTTTTCTTCGTTACGTCCAGTTTACCAGCCAGTAATTTCGTAATCATGTTAATCACCAGTACAATGACCAGAAGTACAACTGCAATACCAAAGGCAATATCATACTGTCCTTTTGACATGGACAGATAAAGTTGAATCGTAAGGGTACCACCAGACTCCAGAATCTTGTGCAGATATCCAAAAGAGGTCTTTGGAAGTAAATATCCGCTGCCCGCTGTAAATAATAATGCGGCAGATTCACCTACGATACGTCCTATCGCAAGAATAACACCTGTTACAATACCAGGCATGGCTGATGGCAGGAGAATTGTACGAATCATATACCATTTCGTAGCTCCCATACCAAGTGCACCATTACGATAACTGTCAGGAACGGTCTTGAGTGCTTCCTGTGTGTTTCTGGTAATCAGAGGCAATACCATAATCGCCAGTGTCAATGCACCAGTCAGCAGGGAATATCCAAGTCCTAACGTATTACCAAAGAACATCATACCGAACAGACCAAATACAATAGATGGAATACCTGACAGAGTTTCTGTTGTAAACTCAATGATTTTAACGATCTTACCAGGCTTTGCATATTCATTCAGATATATGGCAGAGCCGATTCCAACAGGTGCTGCCACCAGAAGGGTAAGTAAAATAATATAAATTGTATTGAGAATGTTACCTGCAATACCTGTTGTGCCTTTTAACGCACTGGTTACACTGGTAAGGAATGACCAGCTGACACGGCTGATGCCTTTTGCAAATACATAACCGATAATGCCAATCAGCAGAATAACGGATATACTTGCAGATAAATAAATCAGAACATATAACACGTTATCCGACACTCGTGTTTTTTTCTTATGGATACTAAGATAATTCTTAGTTTTCGGGGAACTTTTCCCATCTAATACCACTGTCTTTTCCATGAATGATACCTTTCCTTTCTACTACTTCTCTTTTTCATTCGTGCTTAACAGCTTTGCAAATACTGTATTCACAACCATAATGAAGAAGAACAGAATCAGACCGATGGTGAACAATACCTGTCTGTGTTCATCAGCTGCATATCCCATTTCTGCAACAATGGCTGTTGTCAGGAATCGGACAGAATTGAAAGGTAACGGTAAATTTACGCTGCTTCCTGATACCAGAGTAATCGCCATGGCTTCACCAATAGCACGACCTACACCAAGAACAATAGCTGACATGATACCGGATTTGGCAACGGGAAGTACTACTTTAAATATTGTCTGAATCTTGGATGCGCCCAACGCAAGAGATGCACTGCGCATTTCTCTGGGTACTGCTCTGATGGAAGATTCGCTGATATTAATTACTGTAGGCAGAATCATAATCGCCAGTACAATAATTGCTGAGATCAGATTGGAACCACCCGTAAACTGGTGTGTGGAAGATCCCTTGAAAATGATCTTTTCTATTTTATACATGAAAGGATTCAGTATCATGATACCCAGAAGTCCATAAATAACAGAAGGAATACCTGCTAACAGTTCTACAGCCGGTTTTACAATAGCCGCCAGCTGCTTAGGCGCTACTTCTGCGATAAATACTGCTGTAAGTACACCGATTGGTACGCCGATCAGTACTGCAAATGTCGTTCCTACGATAGAAGTAAGAATAACATACAGAATACCGTATTTAGGATCAGCTGCTGTAGGTGCCCACTGGGTCTCGAACAGAATCTCTTTGAGTCCGATTTTAAAGATTGCGGGTGTACCATTCAATATCATATAAATCGTAATGGAAAATACCGCAAGTACTGCAAAAAAGGCACATACAAGAAAGATGATCTTCATGATCTCTTCTGCTATCGCCTTCGTCTTTTTATTCTCTATAATTGAAAATGAATTATTAATATGTATATCCATAAGTCTCCTAACTGCGTATAGCCCTATGTCGAAAATTATTAAGGAAGGAACTATCCGGCTTTTGTGTCCGGATAGTCCATTTATGAAGAAAAATGTATTAATATTTACTTGAGTATTATGATACTTAGTCAACTGTGATAAGACCTACACCTGCAATAACAGATTTGCCTTCATCAGAAGAAAGATAATCAAATAATGCCTGTACAAGTTCGTTCTGCTCAGAAATCTCACCCTTAGTAGCCATTACGAAAGGTCTGCTCAGGAAGTAGTTACCAGCTTTGATGTTATCAGCTGTTGCTTCAACGCCTTCCAGTGAAAATGCCTTTACTGTGTCATCTACTACATCAAGAGATACATATCCGATTGCACCTGGTGTAGAAGCTACCTTAGCCATTACAGCACCTGTAGAATCAAGTTCGTTTGCATATGTACACTGATCAGCAACATCAAGTAATTCTTCGAAAGCTCCTCTTGTACCGGAACCTGCTTCACGTCCTACTACAACGATTGCTTCATCTGCGCCGCCAAGTTCGCTCCAGTTAGTTGTCTGACCTGTATAGATTGAAATAAGCTGATCTTTTGTTAAATCTGCTACTGCGTTGTCAGTATCTGTTACAACTGCAATACCATCAATTGCTACAATGTTCTCAACTGCGCCAGCTTCTTTCTCGCTGTCCTTTAATGCTCTGGATGCATCACCGATATCTGCACTGCCTGCTAACAGAGATTCGATACCAGCAGAAGATCCTGTAAACTCTGCTGTAACAGTTACATTAGGATATTTCTCCATGAAGCTCTCTGCTACTGCATTTGCAAGCTTCTCCATGGAAGTACTTCCTGCTAATGCGATTGTACCGGATAAATCTGCGCTTGCTGCTTCTGTAGAAGCTGCTTCACTGCTTGCTTGCTCTGTAGAAGCTGCCTGTGTGTCAGCTGCCTGTGTATCTGCTGCGGAAGATGCAGGTGTTGCTGCTGTATCCTGCTGTGTATTACCACATGCTGCAAGACTCATCATCATTGCTGCAGCCATAGTTACTGTCATACTTTTTTTCAATGTTTTTTTCATAATTGATTTTCCTCCTACGAACAGTTCTTCTGTTCCACTAAATGATTTAATTTCAAATGTCTTTCGCATTCGTTACTGTAAGAATACCGTTGCTATGTAAAATGCAAAACCAATCTTATGTAAAATATTTGTAAAATTGTAAAAAGGGCATATCATTTCGCATGATATGCCCTTTTTATCTACTCTTCTATTGGAAAAGGCGTTGCGTATACGGAAGTTCCATCCAGCTCCTCTTCTATTCCAAGCAGTCTGTTATACTTTGCTACTCTGTCACTCCTGCACGGTGCGCCGGTCTTGATCTGACCGGCATTCACTGCCACTGCAAGATCTGCAATGAAAGTATCCTCTGTTTCCCCGCTTCTATGACTTATTACTGCCTTGTACCCATGATGTTGTGCCATCTCTACAGCACTCATGGCTTCGCTGACTGTACCAATCTGATTGACCTTTACCAGAATCGCATTCGCAACTTCCAGTTTAATTCCAGCCTCAAGGCGTTTCGTATTTGTTACAAACAGATCATCTCCTACCATCTGCACCTTTGAGCCCAGACGCTTCGTCATCAGCTTCCAGCCATCCCAGTCATCCTCTGCAAGCCCGTCTTCAATAGAAATGATAGGATACCTCTCGATGAGTCTGTCATAGTAATCAATCATCTGCTCCGTATCTCTTACCACTTCTTCCTCGGCACCGCTCAACTCACTTTCTCCCGGGAAATGATACATACCGTCTTCCTCGTTATATAATTCAGAAGCAGCAACATCCAAAGCAATCTTCACATCTGTACCGGGCTTATATCCTGCTGCCTTGATAGCTTCTACAATTAAATCCAGCACTGCGACTGCATCTGGAAGGTCTGGTGCGAAACCACCCTCATCTCCTACGCCTGTAGATAATCCACGTCCATGACATAATTTCTTCAGGTTATGATAAATTTCTGCACATACTCTGAGTCCTTCTGCAAAGCAGCATGTGCTTACAGGCATAATCATGAACTCCTGAAAATCCACTGTATTAGTCGCATGTCTGCCGCCATTAAGAATATTCATCATTGGAACCGGCATCCTTGCTGTATCAATTCCCCCAAGATATCTGTATAAAGGGATGTCCAATGCCTTCGACGCCGCTCTGGCTGCTGCCATGGACACTGCCAATGTGGCGTTCGCACCCAGATTACTTTTATTTTCTGTTCCATCTGTTTCTGTTAAGATTTTATCAATCTTTCTCTGGTTCAGGGCATCTTTCCCAACCAGCACATCCTTAATCTTGAAATTCACATTGCGTACTGCTTTCATAACACCTAATCCCATATAGCGCAATTCACCATCTCTTAATTCCACGGCTTCATATTTACCGGTACTTGCTCCTGATGGCACAGCTGCCACTCCTATATACCTGTCATTTACAATAACCTGTGCTTCTACGGTTGGATTGCCTCTGGAATCTAATATTTCTCTTGCATGAACATCGCTAATCACATAATGCATCATATAAAAAACCTCCATTTTGAACATTTTGTATTATCCTGTCCAAAATGGAGGTAACTTATCCAGCATTTTTAATTATATTTCTGATTATGTTGTACATATGATATAAATGCGTCCTTATCAATCGGCTTTGAATAGAAATATCCCTGCTGATAATCACATTCCAACTGTTTCAGCGTATTCATCTGTTCTTCACTTTCTATACCCTCTGCCACAATCTTCCGATGTACATCATGGAACATGGAAATCAGATTCTTCAAAGTCACAAAACTGTCACGATTCTGGAATGCACTCCATACAATGCTCTTATCCAGCTTGATCACATCCACAGGATACTCCAGAACCCTCACCAGATTGGAATAACCCGTTCCATAATCATCCAGTGAAAACGTGAATCCGAGATTCTTCAACTGGTGTAATTGCTCTCTCAGTCTCTGCTCGTCAAAATTCGTTGCAGTCTCTGTAATCTCCAGATTGATATGCTTGGGATCAACATTATATTTATTCAGATAAAACGCAAGCTTATCCGATAATTTCTTATCCATACACTGCATAACAGACAAATTGATTTCGATAAATTCTACACCAAGCTTCTCCAGATCATGATCGCTGATAAAATGAAATACTTCATCGATCACGTATTCACTGATTTCATGTATCTTACCATTGCTCTCGGAAATAGGGATAAATTCCTCAGGTGACACAAATCCCAGAACTCTGTCATGCAAACGTATCAATGCTTCAGCAGAAATAATCCTGCCTGTCGCAGTTTCTATAATGGGCTGATAGAACATACTGAACTCTTTCTCAACCAGTGCCCTTTCTATCGCCTCTTCAACACTTCGGTATCTTTGAAGCTGGTCAATGCCAAAGCTGTCTCCCTGTATCACTTCTACCGGTTCATTGCTGTTATAACGCATATCGTCACAGGCTGTAAAATACCGCTTGTAATTCATTCGTACATTCTTGTCGCAATCCAGATTGATTACTGCAACGAACAGCTGTAAATGCACTGTTGCTCCATTCAGTAAAAACGTGTCATCCATCCTGGTTCTTAATTTATCAAGGAAATCCTGTTCTGAAAATCTGTCTTTTGCATGTACAATAACCACAAATCTTCCCATTCCAATGTAATATACAAAGGTCAGCATGGAATATTCCTTAATCCGTTCTGCAAGTTCTCTTATAATTTCAATAATTGCAACTTCATGACAGTTTTCTTTAAGATACGTATAATTTTTTAGTTTAATAAGATATGCCGTCTTATTGTTATGATTATAGATTTCCTTTCTGACATATTGCTCATATGCTTCTCTGTTGAGCAGTCCCGTATATGAGTCCTTATAAAATTCCACTACTGTCAACGCCAGAAGGAATACAACAATATTCACAATCAACATGGAATAATACAGAGTCTCATCTTTTAATACAAAGAAAGTAATTGCCTGTAATACTGCAAAAGACGCAACCAGAACAACGCATTGCCCAAAGATTCTTGGGAGAAATCTGCGCTTCATGACTCCCCTGATTGTTGCACCAATTGCATAAGATGCCCTTACCAGTATTAACAGCCAGAAGAAGCTGCCTCTATATATAATTCCATCCTGCATATAGAAGATCAGATGTGTAAAGGGTGAAATAATAATCATAATGTCCATTATAATGGCAGGAACAAATAATGATATCTTCTTCCACATGGGATAATAATGGAACTGATTCAGAAGGCATAACATAAAATATGCATATAAAGAATAGACTGATACCGTCATAATGTAGTGAATGATGCGTTCTGCAATTATCATCCCCCGATTATGCGGCAGTAATCCCTCTTCCATGGAAATGCCATACAGATGATTGAAATACATAATTATACCAGCCCACATCAGCATGCGAAAAGCTCTGCGATAGTATTCCTTACTCTGCACACTCACATAGGCAAACCATAAGCATACCAGCAGTATACTTAGAATCAACAGTACATATCCTATTCTCATATTGATCAAGATCTCATCTCCCTATCTTAATCCCCCATGGGTAATAGTCTATCATATTTGTCAGTTTATTTCTACAATTTATTATTACTTTGTTATAATTTATCCTATGTGCCCTAAAATACAAAAAAGAGCCGGATTTCAAGTAAAATCCGACCCTTTCAAAACTATCTTTTTATTTCTCGATCAATAAAGACTGACCAGTCATTTCTGCTGGCTTCTCCATACCCATTGTTTCAATCAATGTTGGAACGATATCTGCAAGGCATCCGCCTTCCTTCAATGTGTAATCCTTATCATAGTTTACAAGGATAAATGGAACAGGATTAGTTGTATGAGCTGTATATGGTTCGCCTGTCTCATAGTCTACCAGCTGTTCTGCATTACCATGATCTGCACAGATGAACATTGTACCATTTACGGAAAGTAATGCATCTACTGCCTTACCTACGCACTCATCTACTACTTCTACTGCCTTGATTGCCGCAGCTTCTACACCAGTATGTCCAACCATATCAGGGTTAGCAAAGTTAATGATAATTACATCATACTTACCGGATTTGATTGCGTCTACCAGCTTGTCACATACCTTATATGCGCTCATTTCAGGTTTCAGATCATAAGTAGCAACTTCCTTTGGTGAAGGAACCAGTACTCTGTCTTCACCCTTGTTGGGTTCTTCTACACCACCATTGAAGAAGAATGTTACATGGGCATATTTCTCTGTTTCTGCGATTCTTGCCTGAGTCATATCATGTGCTGCAAGCCATTCACCAAAAGTATTGGTTACAGAGATCTTGTGGAATGCTACTGACTTATTAGGAATTGTAGCATCATAGTCTGAGAAGCATACAAACTTCACATCCAGTCTCTTTCTCTCAAATCCCTTAAAATCATCATCACAGAAGCATCTTGTCATTTCTCTTGCTCTGTCAGGTCTGAAATTGAAGAAAATAATGGAATCGCCGTCTTTAATTGTAGCTACAGGCTGTCCATTCTCTGTTACTGCTGTAGGCATTACGAACTCATCTGTCTTGCCATCATCATAGGACTGCTGTACTGCAGCAGGTCCGGATACAGCACTCTTGCCTTCGCCTGTTGTCATTACATCATAAGCAAGCTTTACACGGTCATAGTTGTTATCTCTGTCCATTGCATAATAACGACCCATAACGGATGCTACCTTACCAACACCGATTTCAGCCATCTTGGCTTCCAGCTCTTCTACATATCCCTTACCGGATGCAGGAGGTGTATCACGTCCATCCAGGAAGCAATGTACATATACCTTGGAAAGACCATTCTTCTTGGCAAGCTCTAACAGACCATAAAGATGTGTATTATGGCTGTGAACACCACCATCAGATAACAGACCAAATAAATGAAGGGCAGAATCCTTTGCCTTGCAATTGTTTACAGCTTCCAATAATGCAGGATTCTCAAAGAATGTACCATCCTGAATCTCCTTAGTGATTCTTGTGAGTTCCTGATATACGATTCTTCCGGCACCCATGTTAAGGTGTCCTACTTCTGAGTTACCCATCTGACCTTCAGGAAGTCCTACTGCCATTCCACTTGCCTTACCCTGTACAAATGGATATTCTTTCATAAGTCTGTCCATAACAGGGGTATTAGCCTCTGCTACTGCATTATGGTCCTTTCTCTCATTGAGTCCGTAACCATCGAGGATCATTAAAACAGTTGTTTTCTTACTCATTGTTCTGTTCTCCTATTCCTTATTTTATTTTTATCAGTTTAAATCAAGTTTACTTGTTAAAATTTTCACTGCTAGTTGATTATACACTGTTTTATCAATGGATGCAATAACATCAGGAATTTGTGTAATTTTTTTAGAATTTTCAGAATAATGGTTGACAGGTATCACTTTTAGGCGTAACGTAAGGGATGTCACTATTGGTTCGCACACGAAAGGAGGTAAATTATGTTACTGATTAACACAAATAACACAACATCCAACAACATAAGCATTTATTGTATGAGAATTACCTCCGGTTATACTCAGCCATAACCTAATATGGTTCGGGCACAATTGTATTGATTTTGGACCACGGTAGTTTTCTATCGTGGTTTTTTTGTGCACAAAAATATGATTGCTGCCAATTAGCCGGAACAAACCAACACATTAAGAAGGGATTTGGGAGATTTTATGAGAAAGAAACTATCAACGTATATTTGGGAATATAAATGGCACTATCTTTTTGCCATTATTGCCCTGATTATCAGCGTATCACTGGATATGCTGTCTCCTATGCTGACCATGCATATTATAGATGATGTCATTGTCGGTGGAGAATTGACATTACTGCCCTGGCTATTGGGTGGAATCCTGATGGTAGGCGTCGGAAGATGTATTTTCCAATATTGCAAGGAATATACCTTCGACAAAGTAGGTTCCAAAATAGCCTCTGATATGAGACTTGAACTCTTCGACCATATTCAAAGCCTCAGCTGTAATTATTTTGATAAAACAAATACCGGAGAATTAATGGCAAGAGTCAAAGATGATATTGACCGAATCTGGGATACACTCTCCTATGTCGGTATGCTGATCATCGAAGTAATCTTCCATACAGCAATCGTATTATTCTGTATGTATAACCTGAATGCTCCGCTCGCCATCATTCCTACCCTTGCCATGATCCTATGCGGATTTATCGCTATTAAAATGGAAAACAAGCTTGGCGACGTTTACGAGGCGATCAGTGAAGAAAACGCAACCTTAAATACGGTAGCTGAAGAGAATCTTGCAGGCGTCCGCACAGTAAAGGCTTTTGCCAGAGAGAAATTTGAAATCAAAAAGTTCCTCTCACACAACAAGCGTTACTATGACTTAAATATGCAGCAGTCCAAAATATTTGTAAAATACTACCCCTGCTTCCAGATCATCACCAAGCTTCTGCCTATGACGATTCTGTTACTGGGTGGTCGTCTGGTCATGAAAGATGTCATAACCCTTGGTGCCCTGGGTGCTTTTATAGAGTATTCCAACAATATTGTATGGCCAATGGAAATGCTTGGCTGGCTCTCCAACAGTCTGTCTGCCGGTATCGCATCCAATAAGAAGATCAATAAGATCTATGAGCAGAAACCAGCCATTACAGAACCAGCCAATCCTGTCATTCTGGATCACGTGGAAGGTAAGATTGAGTTCTCCCATGTATCTTTCCATAAGGAAGATATGCATGAGATTCTGCATGATATTTCCTTTACGGTAGAGCCTGGTAAGACAATTGGAATCATGGGCGCAACAGGCGCAGGTAAAACCTCTGTCGTACAGCTTCTGCAAAGACTCTATGATGCTACTGATGGAGTCATCCGCCTGGATGGTGTGGATATCTGCGACCTGACCTTCGACCAGTTGCGTGGCAGTATTTCTCTTGTTATGCAGGATGTTTTCCTCTTCTCTGATACCATTACAGAGAATGTGAAGCTCGGCAAACGAGATATTGTAGATCTGGAAGCAGTCCGCAAGGCAGCTCTTGCTGCCCAGGCAAGCAGTTTCATTGAGAAAATGGACAATACCTACGACACGGTCATTGGTGAACGTGGTGTTGGTTTGTCCGGTGGTCAGAAACAGCGTATCAGCATCGCCAGAGCCATTGCCAAAAATGCACCGATACTCGTCATGGATGATTCTACTTCTGCCCTGGATATGGAGACAGAACATGAAATCCAGAAGACATTACATGACCTGAATCATACAACGAAACTCATTATTGCACACCGAATCAGCGCTGTTCGTCATGCTGACGAGATCATTGTACTGGAGAATGGTTCCATACATGAACGAGGCACTCATGAAGAACTGATGCAAAAGCATGGACTTTATTATGCAACATATTTATCACAATATGGCACATATACTACTCCTGATGCTGCTGATTCCCATAAAAAGGAGGCGTAATCATGCCTGTTAATTCATATAAGGAAGATGAAAAAGTCGCTGAAGTCAGCAAGTTACAGACTCTTGGCCGCCTTTTCTCCTACCTGCTTCAATATAAACTTCCCATATTCGGGGTTTTACTGATTATGGCTTACTGCGTAGCTGTCAGCCTTATCAACCCTCTGCTTATAGAGAAAGCCATAGATGATTACATTGCGGTAAAAGATTTCATGGGCTTATATAAGCTGGCTGCCTTTGCCATTACTCTGAACCTGATACTAATCGTTCTGGTAAAGCTGCGTATGTACGTTATGGCTAAAGTATGCAACAGCGTACTTGTTGATATCCGCCAGCAGCTGTATACACATATTCAGACTCTGGATTTTCACTTTTTTGACAGCCGTCCAACGGGTAAGATACTTGCGCGAATCATTGGTGATATCAATGCCCTCAAAGACGTACTGTCCAATAGTGTTACTACTTTAATTCCTGATTTTATTACTGTCTGTGCAGTTGTTGCCATCATGTTCATCAAGAACCCCATACTGGCAGCAGCTTCCCTTATCAGTATTCCATTTATGATTGCCGGTGTATGGTTCATCCAGACACGTTCTCATGCGAAATGGCAGATTCATAAAAAGAAATCCTCGAATCTGAATGCTTTCGTTCACGAAGATCTGTCCGGTATCCGTATCATCCAGAGCTTCCATGCCGAAGGCGAAACCAGACAGACTTTCCGCAATCTGGTAAAAGAACATCGCCAGTCCTTTATGGACGCCGTACTGTATGCTGATGCATTCGGTTCTGTCGTAGATTTCTGCTGGGGATTTGGCACCGTATCTCTCTGGTATACCGGCATTGTAATTCTTGGTGTAGATAAAGTCACTGTTGGTACATTAATTGCCTTTGGTACTTATATTTCTATGTTCTGGCAGCCAATCATGAACCTCAGTAACTTCTATAACCAGTTGATTACCAATATATCCGGTGCAGAACGTATCTTTGAGATACTGGATACCAAGTCCGGTATTACCGATGCAGAGAACGTTATTGAAATGCCGCCTATCCAGGGCAGTGTAGATTTCTCTCACGTAAGCTTCTCCTATGATAATACGACTAAAGTTCTGAATGATATCAGCTTTCATATCAAGCCCGGTGAGACAATAGCACTGGTTGGTCCTACGGGCGCAGGTAAAACAACCATTGTCAACCTCATCAGCCGATTCTATGATGTACAAAGTGGGATTGTCAGTATTGACGGACACGATATTAAGACCGTCAGCATTGAAAGTCTCCGCAGTCAGATGGGTATTATGACTCAGGATAATTTCCTGTTCACAGGAACGATTCGTGAGAATATTGCCTACGGAAAGCTGGATGCTACAGAGGAAGAAATCATTGCTGCTGCCAAAGCAGTCCATGCTCATGAATTTATCACGAAACTTCCAAATGGGTATGATACGCATCTGGAAGAACGTGGCGGTGGGCTTTCTGTTGGTCAGAAACAGCTGCTGGCTTTTGCCAGAACAATGGTAAGTATGCCTAAGATCTTAATATTAGATGAAGCTACTTCCAGTATTGATACCCAGACAGAACTGCTTGTTCAGGAAGGTATCGAAGCTTTATTAAAAGGGCGTACCTCCTTTGTCATTGCACACAGACTTTCCACGATTCAAAAGGCTGACCGCATCTTTGTCATAGATCAGGGCGGCATTATCGAAGAAGGTAATCACGATACATTAATGGCAAAAGGCGGCGCCTACTACAAATTACAAATGGCACAATTAGAGGATGTTATCTAATCTGGAGCACACAAAAAGGAGCAAGTAACTGCTCCTTTTTGCATGCAATATAAATATCAATTAAAATGCAGCTGCTAATGCATTTCTTAACTTTCTGGTCAGTGTAAATGTTCCCGAATCTTTCTTCTGGATCATCATCAAAAATGTCATATCCATTGATGGGATATTGGCAAAATACGGTCCAAGCCATCCATCCCAGCCATACTCTCCATTCACTCCATTGATGACTGCAAGGGAAGGATCTGTCATAATACGCATCAGATTGCCATAGGTAAAGCCCGGCAGATTATCCCAGCCTGCCATGTATGGCTGCTGATGTGCCAGCAAATGTGAATTCGTCATAAATTCTACCGTAGCCGGTGACAAATAGGTTCTGCCCTGATAGCTGCCCCCATGCAGCAGCATCTGTGTAAAATGCTTATAATCCTCTATTGTGGATACAAGTCCTGCTCCACCCGACTCGAAAGCAATCTTATCCGCATCCATATGATTACAGATGCCAAGATGATTACCGTCATATTCAATCAGCCCCTGTGGAGTCTCTTCATATACCTTCGTAAGTCTGGATAATGCTTCTTTTTTAACACGGAAATCTGTATCTACCATACCAAGCGGCTGGAAAAACTCTTTCTTCAGAAATTCTCCAAATGTCATGCCGCTGGCTGCTTCTACAACAGCACCCAGAATATCTGCACTGGTTCCATAACGCCACTGACTGCCTGGTTGATATGCAAGTCTGCATCTGCCAAGCTTATCAGCATATTCCAGTGTAGACATGGGATTATCAGAATAAAGTCTCTTATCCAGCTCCTGATATACAACCGCTGTATCTTTGCTTGCCGGATCAGGGTCACAATTGTATACAAGTCCTGATGTCATGGACAGACAATCCTTTACTGTAACCTGTCTTACTGCCTTCTCATCCCCATGCTCTGTAGCAACCCTGGATTCTGCAAAAGACGGGATATATTTGGAAATCGGATCAAGCAGATCAACAATTCCCCTCTCCATTAATAACATGACTGCTGCTGACGTTACCGGCTTTGACATGGAATACAATCTGAATAAGCTGTCTCTTTCTATGCCTTTTCCCTGTGCAATATCTGCCATGCCTGCCTGTGCATAGTATATCTCTTCTCCATGATGCATGACCAGAAGATTGCCTCCTGCAATTTCATGTTTGTTCACACTTTCCTGCAGAATCTCTCCCAGCCTGTCTAATTTTTCTCTCTTCATGCCTGTTCCCCATTTCTTTTATATTATATCACTATATCATTTTTACTTTTGCGACAAATAAGTAATAATATAGTTTTGTATACAGTTCTTCTACCATAATCGGCTTGGCTATATGAGCATTCATGCCACACTGTAACGCCTTATCCACATCCTGCGTCAAAGCATCTGCCGTCATTGCCAAAACAGGCAGTTTCATAGCATCTGCCCTGTCCATGCTCCTGATACTGCGCGCTGCACTGTAACCATCCATCCCCGGAAGCTGAATGTCCATCAATATCAGATCATATTCAAATTCTCCCGAAGCCTCGATCAGCTGTATCGCTTCCTCTGCCGTCTGGACACTGGTAACTTTGGCATATGTCTTCTGAAGAATATTTTCTATGATCTCTACATTAATTTCATTATCTTCCACAACCAGAATATTCCTGTTTCTGGCATTGAGCATCAGAACTCCATCTGCATTCCGATATAATCTGCCATCTTCACAATGGCTTATCAGTTCATCCGGATCCAGATAATTCTTTTCTCCATATTCTCCTATCTGTAGAATACGATTCATAATCTGCAACATCTGCCAGGAAGATTCACTGATCTTGTCCAGACATCTTCTGACTTTGTCCGTATCTTCAATATCCTGTTTCGCCATATCCGACATACCGGCAATGATATTAAGAGGTGTTCTGACATTGTGAGATAAATCTTCCATGATCTTATCTTTTTCTGCAATGATTTTCTCTGTACGTCTCTTCTCCTGACGGTTCTGAGCCAGAGCCTGTTCGATTTTCTCATTCTGACTTTCAAGAACCTTTCTCTGATATCTGATCATAAGTCCAATACACAGCGATACTATACAGATTGCAATTAAATTATCTTCATAATAATAAAACGGATTGTCTACTTCCTTAATCATATCAGGATTCAGATAAGAAGCCAGAAACATGAAGAAGTCTATCATTACAGTTACAATAAATTGCAGTACAAACCAGAATCCATCCGCAGTCATAAACAGCAGTAAAAGTCCCATTGTCATCCATACAGGCATACCAGAACGTATTCCACCGCCCTCTGCCATCAGAAACATAAATGGGAATACTGCAAGATTTATTGGCACTGTAATAAAAGAAAAGAGCAATTTGAGCCTGTGCGGATACATGTTTGCCAGTATGAACATAATAACCAGATAAAGCAGCAATACGGTCATTGCCATCAGTCCATTCCATTCATACTGCATACCTGCTTCTACTATAATAATCATCGTAAGTGAAATAACAGCTATTGTAAGAACCCAGTTATAAATCCGCCTGTTTACGTCTGTATCACGAAACCATTGGTGATACAGATCCTTTATCATCTCTCTCATATGAATAACCATGCCTTTCAGCTTATGCTCCTTTACTCTCATCCCTGCGAGTAAGTTCCTTTAACTTAGAGAATGCCTGTTCATGCATCTTGGATACCGCAGCAGGATTACGCCTTAACAGACCACTCATTCTATTGAACTCATTTTTCTTCAGGCTAAACACTATCTGCTTCTTGCCTTCTCCTACACGCGCATACTTCTCTTTGCCTGCCTCTACAACAGCGTTCAGCTTTTTAAGACCTTCCTCAGATCGTTCCTTAATCTCCGTACCGTAGAATGCTGAGAGAACTTCCATATGTTTCTGGAGCTTGCGGAACTCTGCATTATTTTCTTCCAGACTCATCAACAGCTCCTTCAGATTAAGAGCTTCACGTACAGATTCTGCCATATCAATAGATATGTACACAGTCAGCAGGAAACAGACTGCTTCTAATACATTACTGTTGAATCCAAGTACCATGTTCTCAACCGGCCTATGTCCATGCATGGTTAAAAGAACCGAGAAAACGCCCCATGCCAGAGAAGACGTCAGACAGATATGTCCGTTCAGATTCAATTTCTGATTGCTGTAATCCCAGTATCTGACATGAAACAGCTTCTCCATTACTACACCGGTTACATATTCCAGTATGGTTGCACTGATCATTCCCATAAAGAAAACAGCTACTGCATTCGTTCTGTATGGCAATGTAAAGATCAGCACAATAATTGCTCCAGATCCATAAATTGGAAGGAACGGACCTCTCATAAATCCTCTGTTCACCCAATGTCCTTTTAACACGGATACATAGCATGTCTCCCATATCCATCCAAGGAAACAGTAAAAATAAAAGAAAAACAACCATTGACAAAATGTATAAATCATATTTCCCCCCTTAGCCTTTATCTGTATACAAAAGCAGCATACCATTCTCTACTTCAATACTGCTTTCACATCCTGTAAACTCATTACTGACACCGATTGGGAATTCTGGATTCAGGTTTGCCCTATCAACCGTATAGCAAAGCCCTTTCTCTGTTACACCATACGCAATCCCTCCATATGCGAATACAGAAATGCGTCCCTTCTTAGTTGCCGGAAACGTAATTTTCCCATTGACCAGCAGTTGCAGCGTACAATTTTTTCCATAGAGGATACCCTTCGCACCTCTGTTATGCAGGAATAAAAGACATTGTATATTGGCTATTGTATGATCGAGTCGTCCTCCAAGCCCTCCATAGATCTGAAACTGTCTATATCCAAGCTCAAGCCCCTTGCGGATTGCAGCCAGCATATCTGTATCATCTTTATGAGTAGGGAGAATCTCTACTTTACAGTCAGCCGGATACTTCGGTTCTACACCATTTTCATTCAGAGAATCCATATCACCGATCAACAGATCAGGAACAATTCCCATCTGCTCCAGTATCATCCATCCGGCATCAGCTGCAATCACATAATCGTCCTTTTCACAGCTCCAGTTGTCTATATCAAATTCTCCTGCGCCCACAATGATGCACTTATTCATTTTATTCACCACGTATTTCTGCTTTTTGTCAAAATATATACTATTTATTATAATAGTTTTATAGAATTAAGCAAGCAAAAAAGGGAATCCCTGCAATCGTGGAATTCCCTTTATTTCATCCATCGCATTATGCATAAAGTGTTCCATTGGCTTCTTCACTTACAATCCTTTTTGGAAATTATAACCAAAAACCGGCATTTTGCACATATCACTCAAAATGCCGGTTTTCTATAAATT
>CAVBMG010000012.1:0-27677 GCA_963596435.1 Agathobacter sp. | reverse complement strand
GTATCACTGCGTTTATCTTTTCCAGGGGAATATCTTCTGCGACTGCCCTGATAATGCTGCCTGTTATTTCTTGCATTCACGCTGTCCCTCAACAACATGTACAAAGTAGAAACAAGTGGGATAAAGAACAGCATTCCAGGAATACCAAATAAGCTTCCGCCCACGCTGACTGCCATTAATACCCATATGGAGGGCAATCCTACTTTATTTCCTACTACTTTAGGATAGATCAGATTACCCTCTACCTGTTGAAGAATCAGGAACATAACAACAAATGCCACTGCCTTCATCGGGTTATCCACCATAATCAGAAATGCACCTACCACACAGCCTATAAAGGCTCCCACAATCGGGATCAAAGCTGTGAAAGCAATCAAAACACCAACCAGTATGGCATATGGCATTCTACAGATTGTCATGGTAATCACAAACATACAGCCTAAAATAACTGCCTCCAGGCACTGCCCTGATATAAAATTCGAGAAATTACGGTATCCAAGGGAGCAGACCTTCAGGATCATGTCATTTACTTTTTGTGGGCAATAAGCACGTATAACCCTTCTGCATTGATTTCCCAGTGTTTCCTTCTGTCCAAGAATGTATATGGCAAATATAAAACCAATCACTACATTTAAAATACCGCTGATAATGCTTCCTGCCACTGATACAGTAGAAAAAAGTACACTGGACATCCCGCTTTGCAGGAATTCCCAGCCTTTTTGTGCAAGACTCTCCCAGTCTATCTGCATCGTTGCAAGTTCATCTACATATCCCTGAATCTGTGGATAATTTACAGTCAACTGTTCCAGCTCTTTGAGCAGATTGTCCGTAAACTGTGGTATTTTATTTCCCAGTTCCATAGCAGTCTTTGCCACCTGTGGAACGACTGTTGCAATGACAATCGTAATCAGCAAAATCACGAACAGAATACTTAATATGATACCAACCGGTCTTTTCGCCTTATCCGCGTTTTTGCCCTTCCAGCCTGCCAGGATATGATTTTCTATCTGACACAGTGGGATGTTCAGCACAAATGCGATGACACCTCCATATATAAAAGGCTTCATAATCCCAATCAACATACTGATTGCATTAAAAACCTCCTTGCTGTAAATCAATCCAAGTATCAACACTGCTGCCAGAAGCATAAGCTGTCTGATCTGTTTTATTTTCTTTTTATCAAATCCCATATACAATCCTCTCTCCTGTTTTCTTATCATTATCCATATTTTGCTCTCATAATGCAAGCATTTTGCATCAGGAAATCTCATCAGGAAATTTCATAACCTCTAATGACAAATATGCACCATTTGCAATCTGCCAGGTATAATACTCACCTTTCGGTTCCCCATATTGTTCCATGATCGCCATAATCGTTCCACCATGTACCACGAATGCAACCCGGTCTGTATCCTTACACTCCGCCAGGCACTCCCGAAATCCTTCTACACAGCGTCTACAGAATTGTTCCCTGCTCTCCCCATTTGGGAAGGCAGTCTTACCGCCACTGTCAATCCATGCCTGATACGCGGCATTTCCATTCAGTTCATGATAGTTCTTATACTCAAAATCCCCGAAATCCATTTCCTGTAATTTCACATTACTGATTACGGGCATATGGGGATATATTAATCCTGCCGTTGTTATGCATCTTTTCAAGGGACTGACATACAGGCGATCTACCCTGGGGTATTCATTATTTTGTATCTGAGTAATTCCTTCCTCACATAAATCTTCGTCAGTATGACATCCTACGTACCTTTTCTCCCGGTTTCCGGCTGTCATACCATGCCGTATCAGATAAATCTTCATTTTATTACCTGTCCTATTCCACAACAGACCCGGATTACGCTCTGTGCCTGTGCTGCCAGACTGCATCCAATTCTACCTGCTGTTTCTCTATAGTCTCTGTCTTTCTTATCTATGGGTACAATACCGCATCCCACATCATCCAGCGTAAATACAGCCTCCGGTTCTTCCTTCGCAATCCTCTCTATATACAAGACAGGGTCGGTCTGCTTTTCCAAAGCCTCTTTTATCAGACTTTGCACATAATATATATTTCTGTCAGGATAATGTTCGACGGCATACCTGTGTTTTCCCTGATATGCTCCCCCAATAATCAAAATCATATCTTTCTATCCTCTCTGTCTTTCCTGTTACTTTTAAATGCCACATATCCGAAGAATATAGGAAAGCGCTACTGCTGCACCAAGAACAGCCAATTCACAGGTCTCTACATACCATCCTGCCAAGTCTCCCGTAATACCACCAAATTCTCTCTTCGACATCCGATTATAATGCAGGAACCACATTGCAAGCACTACAATCACTGCCACTCCATATCGAATATCATAGCAGATAAATGACACGCATGTCACAATAATCCATATCCATAGTCCGATTTTTACAACTTTTCTGTCTCCCGCCTTTGCAAAATAAGCCAGAGAACTCTTGCCCGATGCACTTGGGAAGCTGATTGCTGCCAATCCGCTGGTTGCCCTGGAAAGTACAAAACCAATTGCCACCATTATAATTTCCTGTTTTTCATGAAGCTCCGTAAAAAGCCCATAGCTGACCAGAAGATATAAGCCTGTCCAGATTACTGCAAATGCACCCACATGGGAATCCTTCAGTATCTCCAGCTTCTTCTCCCTTTCTCTATGTGAACTTAGCGCGTCTGTCGTGTCCAGATATCCATCCATATGGAATCCCCCCGTAATACATACAGGGATTGCTACCGCCAGTGCAGCATACAGGGACGTTCCGATTCCTGTCCTGCCACAAAGCAGGAACCACCCATATTCCAGAGCTGCAATAACAACACCTACAAGTGGAAACGCCAGAAATGTATATCTCATGTCTTCTTGTGTATATTCCAGAATCGGCATTGGTATTCTGGAATACATGGAAAAAGCCAGACATAATGTTCTAATCAGTTTCATGTTTTGTTTCTCCTATCTCAGCCTTTTGCTTATGAATCACAGGTATACCATACACAACTTCTACAACTTCATCTGCCATTTGTGCCAGCGCAGCATTTATATGCCCCAGCAATTGAATATACGCAAGTGTAAACTCATCATAAGAAAGTGTATCTGAAAATACTTCATTTGTTACAATTACCAGATTATCACATACATTCAGCAGATGTGCCACGCCATCCAGTATTCTTGTCTTGCACTCCGCGATATGAACAGGTATACGTTCTGGGCTTATCTCTTCCCTGAACATCTCGTTGGCAGCCAGATTCGACATACACTCCAGTAAAATATCTGAATGCTCTGGAATGGGCGCTTCCTGTAGATTCTGATACCATTCCAATGTATCAAAGCGGCGCTGTGCTCGCTGCTTTCTGTGTTTCTCTACTCTTGCCGCACCTTCTTCTCCATATGGCTGCATAGTTGCCAGATAAAGCAAAGTATTTTTTTCCTTATGCAGCATAGTAATACATTGCTCTGCATATTCTGATTTTCCGCTGGCACTTCCACCGGTTACAAGTATCAGCATACCCTGTCTGTCCTTTCCCTTATTCCAGATGTTCATATGGTTTCAATGCAATCTCTCCAAAAGTATGCGCCGTATCATATTCAGCCAATGCTATATCCAGTATGGGAAATAACAATACAGCCCCTGTACCTTCTCCAAGACACATATCTGCATGGACAACCGGATGCATATCCATTGCCTCCAATACTGCGATTGCAGCCGGTTCTGTTGATACGTGAGATGGAATCAGATATGGTCTACAGCCTGGCACCATATGTACAGCAGTCAATGCTGCAACAACAGATATAAAGCCATCCAGTACAATGGGGATTCCATACATCATTCCTCCAATGCATGTGCCAGCCATTGCCGCAATATCCAGCCCGCCTACCTTGCATAACGTATCAAAAGCATCTGCCTCTCTTAAATGATATCTGGATATCGCCTGCTCAATAATCTGCTTTTTATGAATCAGACCCTCGCTGCTCAATCCAGCTCCTTTTCCTGTCATTTCTTCCACAGGTCTGTCCAGTAATACACTTGCCACTGCGCTGGACGTTGTTGTATTGCCGATTCCCATTTCACCTATGGCTATGATATTGACACCTTCTGCCGCCTTTTGTCCCACAAGCTCTATTCCCGTCATAATTGCCTGCTGACATTGTTCTGCACTCATTGCCGGCTCTTTGGCAAAATTATGCGTTCCCGGCATAATCTTATGCTGTATCAGTCCGGAATGATTGACTACATCTTTCATTCCTACATCCACCGGTGTTACCTTCGCCCCAGCCTGACCAGCCATAATATTGATGTTGGCTCTTCCTTCTGCCATACTGTGAGCCACCATAGAAGTGACACTGCTGTCAGATTGGCTGATTCCTTCTGCAACAACACCGTTATCTGCACAGTAAACCAGTACTTCTTTCTTTTGCAGATTTACATGTGGTGTCTTCTGGATTCCTGCAATCTGTATAATCAGCTCTTCCAATTTACCGAGACTGTTCAATGGTTTCGCCACGCTATCCCATTGCTGCCTTGCCTGTTCCATTGCCTCTCTATCTATTATCCGTTCTGGAATTTCTATCTTACCAATTCTATTTTTCACACTTTCCTCCACTGTCGGCACCGCTGTACCCATTCTGCTGCAAATTCAGGATTAGATGCATAATACAAATGTGGAAATCCGGCGAGCAGATTGCCCTGCTTATGCATACAACTCCAATGTCTGCTGCTTAACGGCTTTCTTGCTGTCCATTCCTGTCCATAATCCGTACTGTCATAATAGTGGAATTCATGTCCCCTGATCTGCATCCCGGTCTGTTCATCCTCTAACGTAATATATCCAAATCGTGGCTGTAGTTTTCCCTGATAGGCTGCTGTAGCATGAACAGCAGAAACCATAGCCCATTCCTTACCATCAATATCCGTGATTGCGTCATGAAGATACAGGAAACCGCCACATTCTGCCAGACATGGCATATTCTCCTGTATCGCACGTGCTACGCTTTGCCTCATAGAAACATTGCAGCTCAACTCTCTGGCATAGTTCTCAGGATATCCACCGCCGAGCAGTAAACCACATATATTCTCTGGCAGCTTACTATCCTCTATCGGAGAAAAAGGCACCAGCTCCACTCCAAGGCTCTCCAATATATCAAGATTGTCCTGATAATAGAAGCAAAAGGCGTTGTCCCTTGCTATTGCAATCCTGATTACAGGCTCAGTCTGTTGCAGGATATCGCTCCAGTTATTCGGAACTTTCGTTTCCAATGCCGGGGCACTCTTTGCCAAGCCAAGCAGACGCTCCATATCCAGTGTATCCGCAAGTTCATCCGCAATCCGGTCAACTTTCTGCTGGAAATCCTGAATCTCCTGAGGCAGATATAAACCCAAATGTCTGCTGGGCAGTTCACAATCTTCCAGAACAGGCATATATCCAATGACAGCTATATTTAATTGAGTCTCCAGCAGCTCCTTTAATATGGGATACATCCCTTTGGAACAACGATTCAGTATCACTCCCTGAATATGGCTGTCAGGAATATATTCCAGAAAGCCTTTCACATAAGGCACTACTGACAGACTCATTCCTTTGGTATCTATGCACAAAATGACAGGGGTGTCAGTAATTCTTGCTATATCACAGGTAGAACCTTTTATACTTCTGCCTGCTAACCCGTCATAATACCCCATAACACCTTCCAGTACTGCAATGGACATTTCTGAAGGTCTCTGGTGCATTCTTCTGTCAAACAGGTAACGCAACACTTCATCTTCTGCAAAAAAAGAATCCAGATTGACGCTTGGTATCCCCAACACTCTGGTATGAAACATGGGATCAATATAATCCGGTCCGCATTTGAATCCCTGCACTTCATATCCTTTTTTCTGCAAAAGCCGCATCAGACCACAGGTCAACATGGTCTTTCCACTTCCACTGGACGGTGCTGCTATCATAAATCGTGGACACTTATTCATAGTAATACCCTCTTTCAGTAACCTTAGAAGCTTCCTATCATAATGGGATTCTCACCACGCATCATATGATATCCTGCTACTGTCTCACTTCTTGAAACCTGCATGGTAATAATATCCGCATCTGTGATTTCATGTTTACGTACATACTGTAATAATTCACTCTGTGTCTCCAGTGTAATGGCATTTACAACGATTCTAACATGAGGATTGGCTTCTCTTACCTGATCCAGAATCTCTTCCAGTCTGCCACCGCTTCCCCCTACAAACACATGAGTAGGCTTAGGCAGTCCCTGCAACGCCTCTGGCGCTATTCCTCTGATTACATGCACATGATCTGCGGATGCCTTATGCGCATTCTGTTCAATCAAAGAGGCAGCCTCTTCCTTTCTCTCTATGGCATATACCTCGCCCTTTGTCAGATGTATCGCACACTCTATGCTGACCGAGCCGGTTCCTGCGCCAATATCATATACAATTGCATCTGGATTCAAGTGCAGTCTCGCTACAGATACGGCTCTCACTTCTTCCTTGGTCATGGGAACCCTGCCACGAATAAAGAAATCATCCGGCAAACCATATACCTGAGTGGAAGAATCCTGTGCTTTTTCTATCATAAAGGCACACAGTCCAGTCCTCTCAAACTGTAGAAACTCCTGCGGACTTCCCTGACCTGTCCATTCATCCTGACAGGTCAGATTCACAGCTACTGACAACTGTGCATCCTGATATCCATAGTCTATCAGCTGTTGGCTGATTCTGCGCACATCTTCGGCACCGCTTGCCAGGCAAAAGACTCTAGCATGTCTGCGCAGTTCATTCATGATATTTCTGCTTCTTCCGTGAATACTGCATAATTCCACATCCTGCCAGTTCGTACCTAATCTGGCAGCCATCGCCTGTACAGTAGTGATACCCGGAAGTATCTGTAATTCTACCTGATCATTTGCTCCGTAGAGTCGGACAAACTGACTGGCACCGCTGTAAAAACCTGTATCTCCTGAAAAGACAACTACGGGGCTGCAGTACTCAGTATGCTCCTGTAGATATGCATAAATCTTCTCTGCCTCATAAATGGCTTCTTTGGGTGTCGTACACCACTCCACTGTCTCCAGTACTTTAGCAGCGCCAAAGATAATATCTGCATTCATACATGCTTCCTGAACAGCCTGCGTCATCTGCTCTCTGGCGCCCATTCCTACGCCTGCTAATATGATTCTCATAGGCGGTATCCTCTTGGTGTTACCATCTTGTCTCCAATCTGTCTTGTTCTGGAGTTTCCTATATACACTGTTGTAAACATATTTACAGTCGTATTTCTAAGCTCCGCTAAAGTGCATACTTTTGTACAAGTGCCTTTCCTGTCAATATTTTCCACATATCCGCATATCTGCTGTGGTGGAAGTTCTTCCAGCAGAATGTCACACGCCTTTTGCAGATAGTCTTTTCTCTTATGGCTGGATGGATTATAGAGCACAATCCCCATATCTGCGCTGGCACATGCCCGCAGCCTTTTGGCAATCACTTCCCAGGGAGTTAGTAAATCACTCAGACTGATTACAGCAAAATCATGCATCAGGGGCGCCCCCAGCCAGGCAGCTCCCGCATTGGCAGCTGTAACTCCTGCAACAATTTCAAGTTCTATCTGTTCCAGTAGTCCTTCTTCTTCCAGAACTTCATACATAAGTCCTGCCATACCATAGATTCCTGCATCTCCACTGCTGACCATGGCAACAACTCTGCCCTGGGCAGCTTCCTTTACAGCCATACGGCATCGCTCTACTTCCTGACGCATAGGAGTTGTCATGATCTCCTTGCCTGGGAAATATTCTTTGACCAGCTCCGTATATACCTGATAACCTACAATGACATCTGCACTCTGCAAGGCTGTTATAGCTCTACCTGTCATCATGTCATATTCTCCCGGTCCTATTCCTACTACATATAATTTCTTCATATTAATCCTCATGCTTTTTTGTGGTCTGTGCCTGTCTGTACTCTGTTGAGAAATTCGGGTGATACAGATCGCTTCTCCTGTAGTTACTGTGTGTCACCACATCCCCCACAATAATCAGTGCCGTTTTACTGATGCCTGCCTCTTTCATGGCATCAGGTAATGTATCCACTGTACAGATCAGCTTCTTCTCATCCTGCCAGGATGCTTTATATACAACTCCTACCGGCGTATCGGGGGAATATCCGCCTCTTAGAAGTTCCTCACGTACCTGCTCTGCCATTCCTGAACTCAGGAAAAGAACCATGGTAGCCTGATGCTGCGCAAAAGAAGCAATACCTTCTTTTACAGGGACAGGTGTCCTGCCTGCCATTCTGGTTATGATTACGCTTTGTGATACATCTGGTAATGTATATTCTAATTGCAGACTTGCAGCCGCTCCACAGAAAGAACTGACTCCCGGACAATCATCATAGGCAATTTCCAGCTCATCCAGACGATCCATCTGTTCTCTGATTGCGCCATAAATGCTGGGATCTCCTGTATGCAGTCTTACAATATCGGGTTCTTCTGTCTGTACATGTGCCTTGCATATCACGTCTATCACTTCTTCCAGTGTCATACGACTGCTGTCATATATTTTACAGGAACTGCCTGCATAAGATAACAGTTCCGGATTTACCAAAGATCCCGCATAAATAATGATATCTGCCTGTTCTAACAGCTCTTTACCTCTCACCGTGATCAGATCCGGTGCTCCCGGACCCGCTCCTACAAAATGTACCATGTCTGTATTCCTCCAAATAATCCATTGCATGAGCTGTCCTTGCCAGCTCTCCCTGTTCATTTGAAAACAGGATAATCTCAATCTGAGTTCGATCTGTACGCTTCCCTGCATAATAGGCAATTCTATCTATCACAATCTGCATTGTCTTTTCCAACAGCCCTGCCTTCGACAAAATGGATAATGCCTCTTCGGTCGTCACACAATCCAGGATTGCTCTTGTCGTCTGCACGTCAGCGCCTGCTCTTACTCCATGTGCTGCAAGCAGTTCCAGCCTTGCATCCGCACAGGAAGAATGCGTATTCATAATTCCTCCTGATACTTTAATCAGCTTCCCGATATGTCCTACCAGCAGCATTCTCTCAAACCCAAGCTCATTGGCTATGTCAATAGTCTCACCTATATAATTGCTGCATTTTACAGCTGCATCAATATCTATGCCATATTTATCCTGCATGAAGCCTCTGCCATAGTTGCCGGGGGCTGTCAGAAGCAGTTTATTATTTTCTTCACGCCGTACCTTCATTTCTACTCTGATTGTATCAATCAGGGCTTTCTCACTCATAGGCTCCACAATCCCGCTGGTTCCCAGAACTGAAATTCCACCTTCTATTCCAAGTCTTGGATTGAAGGTCTTCTCTGCCAATTCCACACCCTTGGGAATACTGATGATGACTTTTACCATTCCAGAATATTCAAATTCTTCACATACCTGAAGTACTTCGTGAGTAATCATCTGGCGAGGAACACTGTTGATAGCGGCAGCTCCTACCGGCTGATCCAGCCCTGGTTTGGTAACACGCCCTACACCAACTCCGCCATCAATGATTACCTTTTCCTTTTCTGACACATGTGTCATTTTATTATCTTTTGATTGAAAAATCGTTTCGGCATAGACCAGTACTCCATTGGTCACATCAGGGTCATCCCCACTTTGTTTTCGGATCGCACATACACTATCCCCTGTCTCTGTGATGTATGCCTCCACAACTTCCAGCCGCAGTCGTATGCCACCCGGCGTATCTATATCCACATTTTCAGGTGCCACTCCTGTAAAATGATAGATGCACGCCGCCTGGGCTGCTGCTGCCGCACAAGTACCTGTCGTATATCCATATGCCAGCTTCTTCGTTCCTTTATATCGGTATCCGCTCTCTTCCAAGTTAGCCTCCTTATGCGCTACATATACAATAATGCATTGATTATGGCTGCTGCTACATTACTGCCGCCTTTTCTGCCTCTGGCTACAATATAAGGGGTATCAGTCTGCATAATCAGCTCCTTGGACTGTACCACATTCACAAAGCCTACCGGTGCACCTACAATAAAAGCCGGTGACAGCTGCCCATTCTCTATCATCTCATAGAGATGAATCAGCGCAGTCGGTGCATTTCCGATTACAAATGCCACCTTGCCAGGAAGCTTTGCAGCTCTTTCCATGCTGACAATCGCTCTTGTCACTTTTCTTTCTTTTGCTTCTCTGGCAACATCCTCATCAGCCATATAGCAGTGTATCTCACAGCCATACTCTGCCAGTTTCCGTTTATTGATTCCTGCATAAGCCATGTTCGTATCTGTTACGATCGTACAGCCATTCTTCAAAGCTTCCCTTGCAATTGAAACTACATCCCTGGAAAAGCAGAGATTATCTGCATAGGAGAAGTCCGCAGTCGTATGAATACATCTTTTGATAATAGGAGCCTGCACAGGATCTAACACCCGGTCTCCCAGCTCCTGTGTAATGATTTCAAAGCTTCTCGCCTCAATATCCGCAGGTTGTATCTGTTCCAGCTCTATATGCTCTTTCATTGTGCTATACCCCCTTATCCATGATTTCATAAATACGTGACATATCTATGGCATTCCTTAATTCTTCTGCCAGTCTGTCGTACTGCGTTTCCTTATAGGCACGATAATCCAGGATGTGCTCTGCTGGAGCCTCTATGCCTTTTTCCTGTGCAAGCGCACCCAGAATGGACTCTACGATTTCATGCCGGTCAAAAATTCCATGCACATAACTTCCGTATACTCTGTCAGAAGCATAACCATCCTCGTTAGATTCCTGTGTACGGGCATCCGTCAGCTCCACCAGTCTGCAAGGCTGCGTTTCATAGATGCTTTGTCCCATATGAATCTCATATCCTGTCACTTCCAGCCCTTTCAGTCCTGCAAAAATCCCCGTCACTGCACCCATATGCCCAGTTACCTGTTTACGTGACTTCTCTTCATGGAAATAGGTCGTCATAGGAATTAATCCCAGTCCCCGGATAGAACCGGACTGTTCTTCTACTCCGCTCTCATCTATGATCTGTTCTCCCAGCATCTGATAACCGCCACAGATACCCCAGATTACGCATCCCGGTCTGCCTGCCCTGCTTCCATATTTACCAGATGTATGGCACCGAAGAATCGCTGCCTCCATGCCGGACTCTCTCAGCCATCTAAGATCAGCTATGGTATTCTTCGTCCCCGGCAATATAATCATATCCGGGTTGCCCAGATCATACACTCTTGTTACATACCGCAGGGATACCCCTTCAATATTCTCCCAGATATTAAAATCTGTAAAATTGGAAATATGGGGCAGACGAATCACTGCAATATCAATATCTGCCTGTTTTCTCATGTCAAAACGCCCGGTCAGACTATCCTCGTCCTCCAAGTGAACATCCATATAGGGAACTGTACCGATGACCGGTTTACCAGCCAGCTTCTCAAGCATCTCAATACCGGGGTCCAGAATGGTCTTATCACCCCGAAACTTATTGATAATCAGCCCCTTTACCATGTCCTTTTCCTCTTCCTCAAGAAGCATCATAGTGCCGCATAGCTGAGCAAATACTCCACCTCTATCAATGTCTCCCACGATCAGTACCGGTGAATGGGCAATTCTTGCCATACCCATATTTACGATATCATCACTCTTTAAATTGATTTCTACCGGTGAGCCTGCGCCTTCTATGACAATATAATCGTTCTCCTTCGATAATTTATTATAGGCATAGCGAATGTCAGGTATCAGTTGCTTTTTATATGCAAAATAATCTCTGGCACTCATATTACGGTATACTTCTCCATTTACAATGACCTGCGAGCCTGTCTCATTAGTAGGTTTTAATAAAATGGGATTCATGTAAACGCTTGGCTCTACTCCGGCTGCTTCTGCCTGCATGACCTGTGCGCGCCCCATTTCCAGTCCTTCCGATGTAATATAGGAATTGAGTGCCATATTCTGTGATTTGAAAGGTGCCACGCGATAACCATCCTGTTTTAAAATGCGGCATAAACCCGCAACCAGCAGACTCTTGCCTGCACTGGACATTGTTCCCTGAATCATAATTGATTTAGCCATTGTTGTCTCCTTTTGTCTGCAATCTTTCACAGGCTTTGCGAACTGCCTCTATCAGCTTGCCATTCTCTTCATGTCCTCTGACTGCTGTTCGGAACCATCCCTTGCCTAATCCTTCAAAATTACTGCAATCTCTTAACAGAACTCCCTCTTCCAGACAATACTGCCATAATAACTCAGGTCCATAAAACAGCAGGAAATTCGCAGCTCCTTCATATACAATCAGTTCTACACCGTTCTCCAGCCCTGCAAGCCGTAATTCTTCTGTCAGGAATTCTCTTTCCTGGGCAATCAGCTGCGCCGAAGCTTCCACATACTCTTTTTCCTGCATGGCAGCAATTCCCGCATATTGCGCCGGTAAAGACACATTCCATGGCTGTAACCTTTTCTGTACCAGCTCCACCAGAGACTCTTTGCCACAAAAGGCACAACCCAACCGAAGTCCCGGCATTGCATATATCTTCGTAAAAGACTGCAATATTACAATATTTTCGTATTTTTTTAACAAAGTTCTGGCACTCACAGCCTGCGGTACAAATTCCAGGAAACTTTCATCTACTACCAGAATGGCTCCCACTTTCTCACATATCCGGCATACTTCTTCAATATAGGAGATGGATACCAGTCCGCCTGTTGGGTTATTGGGATTGCACACAAACACCATATCTATAGACGGCTGTATCTGTCTGATAAAACCTTCATCCGGGCAGAAGGCATCCTCTTTCTTCAACAGATATCGCAATACCTCACAACCACAGCTATCCAGTGCTTCTTCATATTCTGAAAAAGAGGGCGCCATCACCAACGCCCTCTTAGGCTGTAAAGCCTCCACCAGACAATAAATTAGCTCTGCTGCGCCATTACCGCACAATATCTGTTCCTCTTCTATATGATAACGTTCTGCAACAGCGTGTCTTAACTGTCTGTGTGCAACCTGCGGGTAGTGAACAGATTCTTCTACTCCACGTATTGCTGCTGCCTTCACAGCCTGAGGCATTCCAAGATAATTAATATTCGCTGAGAAATCCACAACACCGGGATATCCGTAAATATCCCCTCCATGCTTGTTCATCATAATAACTATGCCCTTTCGTAATCTGTCAGATCCATGTAATAAAGAACCATTTTAACACAGCCATAATTATACATGCAATCCATGCCGACACATACATCAGTTTGTTCATGACACGTATGTCATTTATTTCTACTGGTCTGATATCATCTCCGATTGTCTTCTTATGATATAACTGTCCAAAATAATATGCATCTCCCGCAAGCATAACATCCAGTGCTCCGGCAGCTACTGCTTCTGTCTGGGCAGAATTAGGGCTTGCATGGTTATGCCTGTCTCTGCAAAATATCTTCCAGGCATTACGATAATCCAGCTTCATAATAAAAGAAGCGCCTATCATAAGAAAGGCAGATAACCTTGCCGGGATATAATTCACAATATCATCCAGATGTGCTGCTGCTCTGCCAAAGTACAGGTATTTGTCATTTTTGTAACCCACCATGGAATCCATGGTATTGACTGCCTTATAGAAATATCCTGCCAGCGTTCCTCCCAACATCATATAGAACATAGGCGCTACCACTCCATCTGAGAAGTTTTCTGCAATCGTCTCCACTGTTGCCTTTACAACACCTTTTTTATCTAACCGTTCTGTATCTCTTCCCACGATCATGGATACGGCTTTTCTTCCTTCTTCCAGTCCTTCTTCCTTCAAGGCATTATATACTTTCATGCTTTCGGTCTTTAATGACCTGGTTGCAAGCACTGCATAACACATTATGATCTCGACTGCAAGTCCCAGATAAGGATGTACAGAATAGGCAGCTATCAGGATAATCCACGGAACTATGACAGCAGTCAGTATGACCAGAATCACCAGATATACCCCTGCTCTCAGTTCTTTTTTGTTATCCTGTTCATTTTTAAGAAGAGTTTTCCTTAATATGTTCTCATATCCACTGATATATTTACCAATGATGCATGCGGGATGCCATGGTGTATGCGGATCTCCCAAAAGCAAGTCCAGCAGGAAGCCTCCGATCAGTGCATACACAGAATTTGTGATATTCATTATATTTGCTCCTTATGATATACACTCCAGAATCCGGCAAGCTTCTCTAACATTGTTGTCACTTCAAATGGTTTCGTCAGAAATGCATCCATGCCTGCTGCCAATGCCTTTTTCTGATCCATCCTGTATACGCTGGCTGTCAGAGCGACAATTGGTATTATATACGTGTCTTCCCTATTCATTCTGCGTATCCTGTCCGTTGCTTCCAAGCCGTTCATCACAGGCATTCGGATATCCATCAACACCGCATCATAATAATAGCTTTCTGTTGACTGTATCCTGTTGACGGCCTCCTGTCCATTCGATACACAGTCTACCTTCATTCCTGCATTTTCCAACAGATCTTTTGTCATTTCAGCATTTAATGCATTGTCTTCACACAACAAAATCTTCTTATTTTGAAGAAGTCTGATATCTGTTTCTATGGGAGTGTTTCTGTCCTCTCCCTGTCCATTAACTATCTGTCCCTTTAGCTCAACAGTGACTGTCGTTCCTGCGCCAATTTGAGATACTACCTCAATAGAACCGTCCATTAACTCTATCAGGCGCTTCACCATATAGAGTCCCAATCCGGCTCCTTCTTCATTGGCATTCACTGTATTCTCTTCCTTCATAAAAGGACAGAACATAACCTTCTGGAAAGAATCACTCATACCGATTCCATTATCAGCTATGGTATAACGATTCACAATCTCCTGTGCCGACACAGACAAAGTCTCAACGCTGACCGATATCTTACCCCCATTGGGTGTAAACTTCGCCGCATTGGATATCAGATTCATCAGTATCTGTTCCAGGCGCACGGTGTCTTCCATAAAGGTGGTTCTGGTCATGTCTTCCACATTTACCTCTACCTCAATCTGCCTATCCTCGGTATAGAGCCGTAGCTGTAGTTCAATCAGCTCCTTTATTGTTTCAAATGTGCATAGTTCCGGTCTGCTTTCTGTCTCATTGTTCTCCAGTCTGGTCAGCTCAAGCAGCTCGTTGATCTGATTGATCAACACACTTCCAGCCTTCTTAATCTTACATAAATAATTGTCTACAGCGATTGGATCATTTACGTCCTGTAATGCAAGATCCGTCATCCCCATAATTGTGTGGATTGGTGTTCTCACACTATGACTGATATTTGCCAGAATATCCATCTGCTGACTGCTAAATTCCTGTAAATTCTGTTCCTTTGATACGCCCATGCTGTGTACCTCTTAATTTCTGTATTATCACTGCTGATACAAGTCTCCAAACACCTCTCTGCATATAGACTGGCAATAAGAAAGTGAAAATGAAGGGTCCTGTTTTCTCATCTCATTCTGTCCAGCCAATTCTTCTGTATAATCTTTTAGCCTGTACGTTGTAATCTGTCCTGCTCCTGATACATTATGTGTAACCAGTGGTTCAACTCCATAACTGCTGATATAAGGTCTGTTCTGTTCATCCATTTCAATGGTGACCTGTGCCATCGCACCTACCATGCGTGCAGCAGTTCCCTGACCTGTTCCGCTGGTGGCATTAATAAAATTCCCCAGGGAATAATATACAAGCACCTCTTTGCCGGAAGCTGACTGAATCCAGGTAACAGGTTCTATCACATGCGGATGTGTTCCTATGATCAGATCTGCTCCCTGATCTGCCAGAAATTGTGCCTTCTGCTGCTGGTCTTTGGATTCCTGAAGCTTATATTCAGTTCCCCAGTGAGGACATACAACGATAAAATCTGCCGCTTCTCTTGCCTTTTGCATATCCGTTCTGATTTTATCTTCATTCCAGATATCTACTGCATAGGGCATGTCTTTAGGTAATGATATACCGTTTGTTCCATACGTATAGTTCAATATTGCAATACGGATTCCATTTACTTCTGTTACATATACCGTATCTGCCTCTTCTTTCGTCTCATGGATTCCAAGAACTGCTATCTGTGGATACTTTTCTTTCCAGAAATGAATGCAGTTGAGTAATCCTTTCCTGCCCTTATCCAATGCATGATTGGTCGCATGAAGAACTACATCAAACCCTGCATTGACCAGACTGTCCCCTACTTCATACGCTCCGTTAAAGCTTGGATACCCTGACAAGCCCAGTTCACGCCCTCCAAGAATCACTTCCTGGTTTACCAGTGCAAGATCTGCTGCCTCTATCTCATCCCTGACCTGTGCAAACAGATGATCATATTGCCAGGTTCCATCAGACATCTGTCCACTTTGCGCCACCTTCTCATGAAGCAGTACATCTCCTACCATGACCAGGTCTACCTTTTGCTTCTCTTCCTCAGGATATGCTTCCGTATCTGATTCTTCCTGAGTCTGCTCCGGCTGCTGTGACATGGGGAGCTGCTCTGTGCTTTCCAGTGTAGTAACCGCTTCTGTACTCTGGTTCATGGTTGACGCAGCTACTGCCTCCTGACTTCCACATCCAACATTCAGCAAAGCTACAAGCATCAGAATAACAATTTTAATCCCTTTATCTTTCCACATTATATCTACTTTCCTCATATTAATCAAGAACCCACATACACTACTAGATAACACGCTTCTTTAACCATTTACCGCTTAGGAATCTGCTCACGAAAATGACAGAGCGGATCGTCCAGTCTGCAAACATACCAATCCATACAGCCATCGGTCCAAAATGGAAGGCTTTGACCAGGAATATACAGAGTGCCACACGGCAGCACCACATGGTAATCGTAGATGTGATCATGGAGAATCTCACATCCCCCGCTGCTCTCAGTCCATATGCAATTACAAAAGAACAGGTCCATACCAGAGGTTTTGCAATTGTAATCGCTGTAACCATTTCAAAACACATATCTGCACTTACCTGTTCCATTCCCGCAAGCCAGGTTACAGGTCTGGTTATTGCAAGTACAAAAATGCAGGATACGATAATTCCAATCTCTGCAACACCTGTTAATTTTACAATGTAATATTTGGCTTCTTCATTTCGTCCGGCTCCAATGCATTGTCCTACTACTGTCATTAAGCCGATACCAACACCAATGCCAAAAATACCGTTTACATTCTCCAGAATATTGGTCATAGCCTGCGCTGCGATTGCTGCGGTTCCCATCGTCGAAACTGTGGACTGAATCGCCAGCTTACCAAACTGGAACATACCATTCTCAATACCGGAAGGAATACCGATTGCCATGATCTTGAGAATCAGCGGCATATCAGGTCTGATCTTATGATATTCATTCACCACAATATCCTGCTTGGGTTTTCTCAGACACCAGTAAATCACCACCGTACAGAAAATCCTTGATAAAAGTGTGGATAAAGCAGCTCCACCCACTCCCCAATGACATATGTATATGAAGATCGCATTACCGAAAATATTAAGACAATTGGAAATTACGGATATCTTCATGGGGAACTTGGAATCACCGCTTGCTCTGTAGAATGCAGCTCCGGCGTTGAACAAAGCAAGAAACGGATAAGATATAACTGTAATAAGAAAGTAAATCAGGGAATTATCCATAACTTCCTGCTCTACACTTCCAAAGATAAGCCACAACAGATGCTCCCTGCCTATCAGACAAATAACCATTAATCCCAGTGAAATGGCAAGTACTGTAAGCACCACCTGTTTGGCTGCTTTATTTGCTGCCTGTTTATTACCACTTCCCAGATACTGCGAACAGATAATTGCAGCACCTGCTGCCATAGCGGCAAATATCTGAATGACCAGGTTATTGAGGGAATCTACCAGTGATACCGCTGATATCGCCTCGCTGCCTACCGTGCTGACCATCATTGTATCCGCCATTCCCATGAAAGAGTTCAACAGCTGTTCAATGATAATAGGAAAAAGCAGTGTAAACAGCGTTTTATTATCAAAAATCAGATTCTTCCAATCTATTTTTTCTTTATCATACAACTTCATTTTCATAATACCCCCTTTATATCTTGTATCTTTTCTGTATACAGTATAAAATAAATATGCTAAAATGTAAAATTGTGTTTTATAATTCCTACGAAAATATTTAAAGGAGCATCATTTCAATGAACATTATTATTGCCGGCTGTGGCAAAGTCGGTTCAGCACTTGCACAACAATTAAACGATGAAGGTCATAATATTACCATGATCGATATAAATCCAGAGCGATTACAGCCAGCCCTGTCAGCATTGGATATTCAGGGTCTGGTCGGTAACTCCACAAGCTTCGTAACACAGCAGGAATCAGGTATTGAAGAAGCAGATCTCTTCATTGCCGTAACAGGTAAGGATGAGATTAATCTGTTAAGCTGTCTGATTGCCAAGAAAGCCAGCAACTGCCAGACGATTGCCCGTGTACGTAATCCCGAATATTCCAAAGAAATTACCTATTTAAAACAATGCATGGGGATGTCTATGGCAATTAATCCTGAATTGGCTTCTGCTAAAGAAATTGCACACCTGATTCAGGTTCCCGATGCAATGGAGATTGATTCCTTTGCCAAGGGCAAGGTAGACTTACTTCGTGTTGCGATTTCCCAGAACTCCCCTCTTCATAATATGAAAGTGCAGGAATTCTCCAAACACTTCAATCATGAAATTCTGATCTGTATACTGGTTCATGAGCATCAGGTAAGTATTCCTAATGGTGAAACCATCCTTCAGGCAGGAGATACAATATCTGTTATCATCCCTACTGATAAGATCCGTGATTTCTATAAGGCAACCAAACTCTCAACTCTAAAAGAGATCAAAGATGTGATCATAGCAGGTGGTGGTACAATATCCTATTATTTATCCACTCTTCTGCTCTCTTCCGGTATCCATGTTAAGATTCTGGAAAAAGACAAGGACAGATGCGACTTTTTAAGTGTGGCTTTGCCTGACGCTACTGTAATATATGCAGATGCTACAGACCACTCTATTCTGCAGGAAGAAGGTCTTGCTAACACAGATGCTTTCGTTGCTCTTACGAACATGGATGAAGAGAATGTATTCTTATCATTATATGCCAAGAAGCTCTCTCCCCGCTGTAAGAAGATTACGAAGATCAACCGTCTGACTCTTAATGAGGTCATTGACGATCTGTCCGTAGGAAGTATCATCTCTCCGAAACATATTACCGCCGAATACATTCTGCAATATGTACGAAGCCTGAGCAATTCTTATGGCAGTAATGTAGAAGCTCTCTACCGCCTTATGGATAATCAGGTAGAAGCTCTGGAATTCCATGTAGCGGAGAACAGTGCCGTAACAGATATTCCACTTATTGATCTGAATCTGAAGAAAGATCTGCTGATCTGCTGTATCGTCAGAGGTAATCAGATTATCACACCTTCCGGTCGTGATACCATTCAATTAAATGATACTGTTGTTGTTGTTACCACCCACAAAGGACTTCAGGATATCTCAGATATACTGAAAAATGCCGGAAGATAGGAGTTTACCATGAATTTTCGATTGATTAATTCCATTCTCAGCCGTGTCATCATGCTACAGGGTGTACTGCTGCTTCCTTCCTGTCTGGTGGGAATTCTGTACCATGAATGGCGTGATGTTATGGTATATCTGATTGTTTCCATTTGCTGTGCTTTATTTGGATTGCTTCTGTATCAGGTTAAGCCTAAGAGTTCAACCTTTTATGCCCGAGAAGGATTCGTTGCAGTGTCTTTAAGCTGGATCATCATGAGTGTAATCGGCGCTATGCCATTTTATTTCAGCAGTGATATTCCAAACTTTACTGATGCACTCTTTGAAATCATATCTGGATTTACCACAACCGGGTCCAGTATATTACTTAATGTAGAAGCTTTATCCCACGCTAATCTGTTCTGGCGAAGCTTCAGCCACTGGATAGGCGGTATGGGGGTTCTGGTATTTATACTTGCTATTCTGCCTATGTCCGGCGGTTCAACCATGAATCTGATGAAAGCAGAAAGCCCAGGACCTTCCGTTGGCAAGCTGGTTCCAAGAATCCAGCAGACTGCTTTCCTTTTATATGCAATCTACTTTGCCATGACTATCATTGAACTGATTCTGTTGTTATGCGGAAGCATGAGACCTTTTGATGCATTATGCCTTACACTCGGTACTGCAGGTACTGGTGGTTTTGGAATCAGAAATGACAGTCTTGCCAGTTATTCTACATATTCACAGATTGTTGTTACTGTTTTTATGTTCCTTTTCGGTGTGAATTTTACGTTTTATTATTTTATTTTAATAAAAAAGGTAAAAGATGCACTTCATATGGAAGAAGTCAGAGGGTATTTCATTCTCTTTACTGCTGCCTCCGTTGCAATTGCAGTGAATCTGTGCCTTACAGGTACACCGGGATTCTGGCACAATCTCCAGCAATCCGCATTTCAGGTCGCATCTGTCATGACAACTACAGGTTATGCTACTGCAGACTTTAACCTGTGGCCGACTTTTTCCAAAGTGGTACTGGTCGGATTGATGTTCATTGGTGCCTGTGCAGGTTCAACCGGTGGTGGAATCAAGGTCTCCCGTATCCTGATCTATGTGAAACAGGTTCGCAAAGAACTCATGCAGCAGATTCATCCAAGACAGATCAGTGTAACGAAACTGGATGGAAAAGGCATTGAACACACTACAATACGTTCCTGTAATGTGTTTCTGATGACTTATGGTGTAGTATTTATCGTGTCTATTCTTCTTATCAGTCTGAATGGATTTGACTTTACTACAACCTTTACCTCCGTTGTTGCTACGCTCAATAATATTGGACCTGGTCTTGATATGGTAGGTCCTACTGGTAATTTTGCATCCTTCTCTGTCTTTTCCAAGTATATCCTGATGTTTGATATGCTTGCGGGCAGACTGGAGATCTTACCTATGTTAATACTCTTCCATCCTGCTACCTGGAAGAAATAATAAAAGAAAGAGGATGAGCGTCCTCTTTCTTTTATTATTATCTTGACTTATTCTATACGATTCAATTTCTTTCTGCTCTTCTCCTGGTACATGATCTCATCTGCTTCTTTTACGTATTCGTCCAGGTTCTTGCCTGTATTCCTGTCTGTCCTGATACATCCAATACTGAAAGAAATCTCAAACGGAAGGTTCTTCTGTTCTGCCTGCGTCTGTATCTCATCCTGAATCTTATGAATCAGAGCTTCTGCCTTTTCCTCCGACATGATCTGATTCATGATAAGAAATTCATCTCCACCCATTCTGATGGGAATGGAGGATTCAGGTATATTATGAAGGATTGCGCTTGCGATTAATTTGATGGCTTCATCTCCATATTCATGTCCATAATGGTCATTAATATATTTCAATTTATCCATATCTGCAAACATAATCAGCAGATTCTCTTCTTTTTTCTTCATTTCTTCAAAATAACGGCAGGCAATCTGCTGGTAGCCAAGACGATTGTACAGACCAGTCATTGTATCTCTGACACTTAGCTCCGTCAGCGCATGATTCATATATTCCAGCTTCTCTTTCTCATGTAGATTCTCCATTGCAGAGATCAATACATTCAACACTCTGAAAAGATATTGCTTCTCCATAAGATAAACTGCATTACGTATTACAAAGAAACCGACCGTCCGACTTCTGAAATGGATCGGCATAAATAGCATATCTGTGCCGCCCTTATCATAATCAAACATAGGGAAAAGTCCTGATATCTGATTATTGTATGCCATAATCTTGCCATCCACATATGCAAATTCCACATTCATTTTCTCTGGGTATCCATGTATATGGAATTCTTCGTCCTGAATAATATGAAAATCATATAATTCTTTCTTTTTCTTAAAATCATTAATATGATCATCCAATACCAGATACATGGCATCACACTTCATAGCTGGAATACATTCGGGAATCCATCTTGACATTTCTTTCACAGTCTTGCAATTCATCAGTTCATATTCCAGTGTCAGTACCTGTTCTTCAAATTCAGTTGTCTCTATATCATATATGATCTGACCTTTGGCGTGTGTAGCATGATCTACTTTAGTATCTGACTTACAGCCACAGCTGTCCCAGAATATACATTCTGTCGATGTGTAGTTAAATTTATCTACATGTTCACCGTTCCAGATGCGAAGCAAAATATCTGCACAACGATATCCCACTTCCTCTCGTATATGTCCGATTGTGGTAATCTTAGGCACATAATACGCTGCCTTATCGAAGTTATCAAAGCCTGTTACATAGAAATCCTGTGGTACCCTCAGGCCGTGATTGGCAGCCGCCTCACACACACCGACTGCGATATTATCACTGGCACATATAATAGCCTCTGGCATATATCCATCAGAAAGCTTGTACAAATGCTCAAATCCGTGTACTCCACATTGGTATGCATAACTTTCATAGTAAAAATCCTGTTCCTGATAGGCAATCCCATGACTGTGCATATAATCTTTCAAGGCAGCTACACGCACCTGATTCTCATAATTATTGGATGGTCCCATAATGAACCAGAATCTTCCACATCCATGTTTCTCATGAAGATGTGCTATCATTTTCTGTATGGATGCATAATTATCAATACCAACATAGTAGAAATCTTCTATTTCCTTGGCAATGGAAATAACAGGCTTACCTGTCTTCTTTGCTGCCTCTATGATACGCTTGCTTACATCAGGATATCTTATATTATTGGTATCCAGTATGATTCCATCGAAATCTGCCAGATTAGGCAGAGAATAGATATTATACTCACCAATATTATAATCGTCATCCAGACTCCAGTCTCCTGAACTGTTAAAGATATAGAGGTTTACGTCTTCTCCGGTTTCCTTGATTCTCTGAAGAATCCCCGCAGGCCATGCATAAGTAAAAAAACGCTTCCACCCATCCATAATCAATGCTATCTTTTTCATAGGCGCTCCATTTCTTATAAATATTTCCAGATTTCTTCTGGTCTTTCTATCAAGGATTGTGCCCCATGCTCAATAAGGAATTCCCTGTCACGAAATCCCCATAACACAGAAATACATTGCATTCCCACATTCCTGGCTGTCATAATATCCACATCAGAATCTCCTACATAGACTGCTTCATCAGCTTTTCTTCCAAGCTCCTGTAATGCGGTAAGGACAGTATCTGGAGCAGGTTTTCTGGACACACCTTCCCGCTCTCCTATTGCAACGGATATCAATCCATCAAAATACCGCTTCTGTAATTCTTTTACAGCAGAATCAATTTTATTTGACACAATAGCAACCGCATAGCCCTGATTCTTCAACTGTGCAAGCATCTCCATAATTCCATCGTATGCACGTGTTTTATCATTGCAGTGCTTCCCATAATATTCTTTGAAGCAGTCAAATACTTCTTCAAATTGTGGATTATCTTCTCCCTGTGGTACTGCCCGGATCATAAGCATACGCACACCGTTTCCTACAAATCTTCTTACTTCGTCTATTGTCCGAAGCGGCATATGAAAACTTTGTAATGCATAATTCGTTGCATCTGCAAGATCCTCTAATGTATTCAATAATGTACCATCCAAATCAAAAATAACTGTATTATATTTTGCACTCATATATCTTACTTCCTTTTCGAGCATTTAATTTAGAAACTGCTGATATAACGCAACGTGATCGTAGATACATCTCCAACTGCTTGTAGAATGTGCCGTTACGCACAAATATCCATTGCCGGACTGATCCAGTGCATAGCTTGCTGCACAGTTACCGGATTGTACAACATATCCTGTTTTGGCACATAGCACTTCTCCTCCACAATCTTTATCTTCAATTCTGCGAAGGAACCAGTTAGACAGCAGAATCCCCTCTGGATGCTGTGTAGTAATAGAAGTATTATAGGTATGTGCCGACATTACTTCTCTGCATATCGGATTATCCATGGCTGCCTTTAAAATAATTGCCATATCATATACACTGCAATAATGGTTCTCATCATATAATCCCACACAATTGGTCATATGTGCTGTGTCTGATAATCCAAGCTCGTCCAGCTTCTCATTCATCATATCTACAAAAGCCTCATGAGAGCCTGCTACATAGGTAGCCAGTCCTACTGCTGCGTCTGCTCCTGATGGAAGAATCGTTCCATAAAACAAATCCCGGATTGTCACCTTCTCATCCACATCAAATCCCGCATTACTGCAATCGTGGGAAAAACTGTAATCTGTCTCAGCTAATGTAATCGTATACGTATCATCCAGATTCTCTACATGTTCTGCTGCAACAAGAACAGTCAATACCTTTGTCATAGATGCCGGGCTGATTCTTGCGTAGGCATCTCTCTGCGCCAGAATGTTCCCTGTCTTTTCCTCAATAATGATTGCATTGGCACTCACAACCTCTCCATCTACTGCTGTTGTGCTCTCTGTAGTCTGTGTCACAAAAGGTTCATATGCCGGCTCTTCTGCCACATCCGTATATTCCACACTGCTCTCTTCTGTTTGACTGTTATCTGTCTGAGACACATCTTCCTGTGTCTGTACCTGTGCTACCTCCTGATTCTGTTCCGGTCTGTTCTTTCCATGTCTAACTATTGCCGAACCACCTATCCCTATAATAACAACTGCACATACAGCTCCACCTATAATGGGTAGATATTTACGAAACTGTTCCCGCTGCTGCATCTGCTTTTCTTTCTCGCGTTTCATTTCTTCTATTTTCTGCGCACGTCGACTGCTTCGTGCACGCTCATCTTCTTCAAACTGATTATCCATTCTTATATATCCAGTACCTTTCTATTTCACGTATCTTATATTTTATCATTTTTTCATTTTCTCCACAATAAAAATGCCATAATAAGAAGCAATATTATAGCATTTCTTTATTATTACATTTATTTAATATTGTTAACTATAATACTAAATTTATATTTTATTTTTTTGTATAAAAAGCATGAAAATGCAGAAATTATAACATTTCTTTTATCAAAAAATCCATATAACATTTTGGGTTCAATCTGTTATAATGTAGGTCGAACAAAGATATAGAAAGGTCGAACGATCCATGAATATTGAACATAAAAACATGCAAATGTCAGAAGCTTTTATTACCAGCGTTTTTCTTGCATTATCCGGCGGCTTTCAGGATGCCTATACATATTTTACAAGAGATGGTGTATTCTCAAATGCACAGACAGGTAATGTCGTATTGATGAGCCAGCATTTTATGATGAAAGAATGGTCAAAGGGCTTTCACTATCTCTTACCTCTATTTGCCTTTGCAGCAGGTGTTTTCGCTGCTGAACAGATTCAAAGTAAATTTCGTTATGCGAAAAAACTCCACTGGCGTCAAGGAATACTATTGCTTGAAATTCTTATTCTGTTTCTTGTTGGTTTTATTCCTTCTTCTCTTAATATAGCAGCTACAACCCTGGTATCCTTTGCCTGTGCCATGCAGGTTCAGACTTTCCGCAAGGTCAGCGGCTATTCCTACGCCAGCACCATGTGTATTGGCAACCTTCGCAGTGGTACCGCAGCCCTGTCTGTTTATTTCAGAGAACATAAAAAGGACCAGCTGCGCCAGTCCTTATATTACTTTGGTATTATTCTGTTCTTTGCCATCGGTGCCGGTATCGGAGGTAATCTGTCCGCCCATTACGGACTCCATACAATCTGGATCTCTGATGGACTGTTATGTGTCAGCTTCGTGCTGATGTTTATTGAGCGTCTTGGTTAAGCTCTTCTAATTCTGTCTCTGTCTCCAGCATACGCTCCAACAAAGTCTCCTGCTGATGTTCCTCTTCTTCCAGACTGGATTGCAGAGTCATCAGCTTCTCATAATCAGTCCCCAATGACGGGTCCATGAGCTGAAGCTTCAGTTCGTTGGCCCGTTCTTCGCTTTCTGCAAGCTGTTTCTCATACTTCTCCAGTTGTTTTGTCAAACGTGACTTTATTTTACCTGGATTATAATATGTTTTCTTATCAAAAACATCTGAAAGTGTCGGCTCCGTATTTGATTTTACTGAAGTAGTATTCTGCTTAGATGGCTGTACTGCCGGTGCTCTTCTGCCTTTTTCTGCAAGATATTCCTCATAAGGCATGCGATATTGTGTTACTACTGCCTCACCTGAAGCTGTGCTTGCAAATTCGAGAACTTCTGTCGCTACCTGACTGATGAAATATCGGTCATGAGATACGAAAAGTACTGTTCCCTCATAATCTCTAAGCATCTGTTCCAAGGCTTCCTTGCCAAGCATATCCATATGATTGGTGGGCTCATCCAGGATCAGCAGATTCGGTTTCGTCTGGAAAAGCTTGCACAATGCCAGTCTTACCTTCTCACCACCTGATAACTGTCCCATCTTCTTCTCGACCTCTTCCTGTGAAAAAAGGAAGCTTCCGAGTGCACTTCTGACCTGTTCTCTTAACATATCCGGATATTCTTCCCAGAAATTCTCCAATACAGTCTGTTCTGGGTCAGCATCATTTACAACTGCCTTTTGCTGGTCAAAATATCCCCACTCGACATTAGGTCCAAAGGTAAAGCTGCCACCCAGAGGCTGTTGCAGACCTACAATAGTCTTTAACAGTGTAGACTTTCCCTTGCCATTTTCCCCAATGATTGCCAGTCTCTCTTTCTTCTGTAATAGAAAAGAAACACAGCTAAGTTCCGTATCATATCCAATGGAAAGCTTCTTCGCTGTCAGTACATCTGTATAGCTCTCTATTCTTGGAGTGAACATGGTGCGAAATGTCTTCGTATCAAATCTCCTTGGCTTCTCTATCTTGACCATGTGCTCGATTGCCATACGTTTGGAACGGGTAGCCGCAACTTTAGTCGGTGTGTTCTTCCACTTCTCGATCCATTCTGTCAGGCGCTGTATCTCCTTTTGCTGCTCCTCATAATCCTTCTCCTGCTTAATCAGGTCAAGCTCCTTCTGCTTCATAAACGCTGAATAATTACCAACATAACGCTTAATCCTGTGATATTCGATCTCATAAGTAACATCAATGATACGGTCAAGAAACATACGGTCATGGGATACAATGATAACTGCCTTATCATAATTTTTCAGATAGTTCTCCAGCCATTCGATTGTAGGCAGGTCCAAATGGTTGGTCGGCTCATCCAGAAGCATAATATCCGGTCTGGAAAGCAATAATTTAATAAATGCCACCTTAGTCTGCTGTCCTCCTGAGAAGCTGCCGATTGGTCTCTGGAGATCAGATAATGGGAATCCAAACTGTTGAAACATAATCTCCATATCCTGTCTCCAGGTGTAGCCTCTCAGTGCTTCCATCTGCTTTTGTAGATTATCATATTCATACAAAAGCTGCTGGTCTGTATCATGCTGTAACAGCTCTGTAATCTCCTTCATTCTGGCTTCACAGGCAAATACCGGCTCAAATGTCTTCTTAATTTCTTCTTCCACCGTTACTTCCCCATCTGTAAAGCTAATCTGACGTAGGAAGCCAATATTCTGTTTCCCAGCCATGGTAATGCCACATTCCTCATCACTGTCGAGATTACTCATCTCAATATCACCGGCAATCAGTTTCAGAAGTGTGGTCTTACCGCAGCCATTTCTTCCTACTATCGCTATTTTCTCTTTATCGTGAACCTCAAAATTCACATCTTCCAATATGGTATCTGCTGCATACTGTACAATCGCATGCCTGATCTGATAACGCATATTT
>CAVBMG010000011.1:0-53319 GCA_963596435.1 Agathobacter sp. | reverse complement strand
ACAGACCTTGGAGAGGGTCTATAAACACTACTACTTTATAATACGAGGTATGGTTTTATATATATGTATCAAATTAATTTTAAAGAACCTATTCACGTGCATTTTATGGGCATCGGTGGAATCAGCATGAGCGGTCTTGCCCAGATTCTTCTGGATGAAGGCTTTACTGTCAGTGGTTCCGACTCCAAGCAGTCTGCTCTTACAGAACATCTTGCATCTCTGGGTGCTGTCATTTCCTATGGCCAGCGTGCAGGTAACATAACAGATGACATTGATCTTGTGGTATATACTGCTGCCATCTCAGCTGATAATCCTGAATATGAAGAAGCCTGCAATCGTGGTATTCCCATGATGACCAGAGCCGATCTGTTAGGTCAGATCATGAAAAATTACAAGCTCCCTATTGCAATCAGCGGAACACACGGCAAGACAACCACAACTTCCATGATATCCGAAGTGCTTCTGGCAGACAATGATGATCCGACGCTCTCCATCGGCGGTATCTTAAAATCCATCGGCGGCAATATCCGTGTAGGCAAGTCAGATTATTTTGTTACAGAAGCATGTGAGTATACCAATTCCTTCCTGAGCTTCTTTCCACGCATCAGTATTATATTAAATATAGAAGAAGACCATCTGGATTTCTTTAAAGATATCAATGACATCCGTCATTCCTTCCATAAGTTTGCACAGATTCTGCCAGAAGACGGTTATCTGATCATTAATGGCGGTATTGACAATCTCCAGGAGATTACAGGGGATCTTCCCTGCAATGTCATTACCTTCGGTAAAGATTCATCCTGTGACTACAGCTATACGGATGTTACTTTTGATGAATTTGGAAGAGGTTCTTATACCTTATTAAAGAAGGGCACTCCATCTGTGAAGGTTTCTCTGGGTGTGGTAGGCGAACACAATATCCTCAATTCCCTTTCTGTACTGGCATTGATGGATATTCTTGACATTGACAGCAATGTAGTACTGAAATCACTTGCTGATTTCCATGGTACAGACAGACGTTTTGAATATAAGGGAACCATTGGCGGTGTAACGATTCTGGATGACTATGCACATCATCCTACGGAAATCACGGCTACACTCAAGGCCGCTGCCAATTATCCACACAAAACACTCTGGTGCGTATTCCAGCCTCATACCTATTCCCGTACCAATGCTTTCCTGAAGGATTTTGCCAAGGCACTGACTCTGGCTGACAAGGTAATTCTGGCTGATATTTATGCTGCCAGGGAGAAAAATACCATCGGTATCACCTCAAAAGACCTGCAGGCTGAGATAGAGAAATTAGGAAAAGAATGCTATTACTTCCACAGCTTTGATGAAATTGAAAATTTTTTATTAGAAAATTGTATCAACGGAGATTTGTTGATAACTATGGGCGCCGGAGATGTTGTAAAAATCGGCGAAAATCTGTTAGGAATTTAATTATCCACATTATCCACATTTTTGAGCCTCCAAAAGGAGGTTCGAGGATGTGGATATTTTTATGTTCCATCCACATTCCAAAACGTATTTCATCCACATCCCACAAATCTTATTATTTAAGGCATTTCTGACATTATCCCGATTCCTTATCCACATTATCCACACTATCCACAATTGCGCAAACCCCAGTATTTTCAAGGCTTTGCGGGTTGTGGAGGACTTGCTTTTTTGATTAGGTGTGATACAATACATTTACCTTACAGGTAGCACTCTGCTCCCAGACAGTCACTCCCAATTGCTCTACGCAATGACTATTACAGAGCTGCTATCAATATACATACCAGACAGGGGAATTATTATGAATCGTCTTAACATCTATCAGAATATACACAAAGAACAGACTGTGGTATCCAACTGCTTCATTGACGACTATATGGCAGAAGCAAACGATGCCCAGCTCAAAATCTATCTTTTCCTTATTCGCATGATGAGCGCTAATCTCCCAACCAGCGTTACAGATATTGCGGATAAATTTAACTACACGGAAAAGGATGTTCTTCGTGCTCTCATGTACTGGGAGTCAAGACAGCTTCTGGCATTAGAATATGATGCTGCCCACAATCTATCCGGTATACAGGTTCTCTCTCTGGACAACCCATACGAGGCACCGGTAAGAACCGCCCCCCGTATTACACCGGTTCTGTCCTTTATCAGACCTGCATCTATGCAAAGCGGTATGACTGCGCCCAAACCAATGGCTGCAGCTTCTGCAATGTCCCCGCAGAATCCCATGTCTGCCCGGATGAATGCTGCTCCTGCATCTATGCAGGCTCCCTTTGGCGCAACAGCCACGATAGCGGAATATCCGGTAAAAGAAGTAGTTTCCCAGCCGGAAAGACCATCCTACTCCATGGATGATCTGAAGAATTTCAAAAAGAATGAAGAAACACAACAGCTTCTGTTCGTAACAGAACAGTATCTTGGCAGACAGCTTACCAGAAGCGATATGGAGACGATTCTCTTCTTCTACGATCGTCTTGGTTTCAGCGCAGATCTGATTGATTATCTGGTACAGCACTGTGTAGAACGCGGCAAGAAAGACTTCCGATATATGGAAAAGGTCGCTCTTTCCTGGGCAGAGCAGGGTATCACCGACCCCAAGCAGGCTCAGATGGCGTCCAAGAAATATGACAAAACTGTATATACCATCATGAAATCCCTGGGAAAAAATACTTCTCCCGCTCCCAAGGAACTGGAGTATATTAATAAATGGACCAAAGAGTATGGCTTTTTACTGGATGTTATTCAGGAAGCCTGCGATAAAACGGTCATGACAACAGACTCCCACCGCTTTGCCTATGCAGATGGTATTTTAAGCAAATGGTATCAGGCAGGAGTTCGCCATAAAGCCGATATTGCAGCCCTGGATGCCTCCTATCAGCGTCCTGTAAAGCAGACCGCACCTGCTAACAACCGTTTTAACCGTTTTGCACAGAACAGCTATGATTTTGACCAGCTTGAGCAGAATATTTTAAGTAACTAATACAGGAGGCAGACATGCCACTTTTAAACAGTCAGTACAATGCCATTATGCGCATATATGAAGAGAAACAGAGAAAATCAAGATATCTGATGGAGCAGCGAAAAGATGCCGTATATCAGCAGATACCAGAATATGAAGAGCTGGATCATCAGGTATCTTCTACTTCGATTGCCCAGGCACGCAAGATGCTTTCGGGGGATTCCAATGCCCTAAGTGAATTAAAAGAGAAGCTTGCCTGGCTGTCCAATCAAAAGACCAGCCTCCTTACAGCTCATGGTTATCCCGCCGATTATCTGGAGCCAGTCTATGAATGTCCTCTATGTAAGGACACCGGCTATGTGAACAACCGTAAATGCACCTGCTTCCGCCAGGCAGAGATTTCACTTATCTATGAACAGTCTCACATCAAAGAACTGTTAGAGACTGATAATTTCGACCATTTATCCTATGAATTCTATGAAGGCGAAGACCTTACGCGCTTCACCAACGCAGTAAGGGAGTGCCAAAATTTCGTAAAAAACTTTAATTCAGACTACCACAATCTATTTTTTTATGGTACAGTAGGTACTGGTAAGTCATTTTTGTCCTCTTGCATTGCCAAAGAGCTGATTGAACAGGGTAAACTGGTGATCTATTTCAGTTCCGCTCAATTATTTGAGACGCTGTCACGCAGTACCTTTGATCGCAACAGCCAAGAGGCGGCATCGGGGATTTATGAGGACATTTATGAATGTGACTTGCTGATCATTGATGATCTGGGAACAGAACTGACGAATGCTTTCGTATCGTCCCAGCTTTTCTCCTGTCTTAACAACAGACATCTTCGCAGGAAATCCACAATTATTACTACGAATCTGTCTCTGGAGGAATTAAGGGATCGTTACTCTGACAGAATCTTTTCCCGCATAACAAGTAATTATGGGATGTGCAAACTGACCGGACGTGATATCCGGATCACCAAAAAGTTATTGTTAAACAGAAAGTGAGGATTTTCGCAATGCCAGTACGCGAAGAAAAAAGAAATCTGAATTCGATACCCGTTGGTTCCTTAGGAATTGTTCCTTTGGAAGGTTGTAAAACTCTTGGGGATAAGGTAGACGCCTATCTCGTAAAATGGAGAACAGAGCGTGAAAGTGAACACAAGAACAGCCTTGCATTCTCAGGCTATCAGCGTGATTCCTATATTATCCAGACCAAAGTTCCCCGTTTCGGTACCGGTGAAGCTAAGGGCGTTATCATGGAATCTGTCCGTGGTGATGACTTGTATTTCCTTGTAGATGTCGCTAATTACAGCTTAACTTATTCTCTGTGTGGTCATGAGAACCATATGTCTCCTGATGATCATTATCAGGATCTGAAGAGACTGATCGCTGCTGTTGGTGGTAAAGCAAGAAGAATCACAGTTATTATGCCTTTCTTATATGAAAGCCGTCAGCATAAGAGAAATTCCCGTGAATCTCTTGACTGTGCTCTGGCACTTCAGGAAATGGTAAAGATGGGCGTTGATAACATCATTACTTTCGATGCACATGATCCTCGTGTACAGAATGCTATCCCTTTGAATGGTTTCGAGACAGTATCTCCTACCTATCAGTTCATTAAAGGTCTGTTAAATCATGTTCCTGACCTGACTATTGATTCTGACCATATGATGATCATCAGCCCTGATGAAGGCGGTATGGGTCGTGCAATCTACATGGCTAACGTAATGGGACTGGATATGGGTATGTTCTATAAGAGACGTGACTATACCAAAGTTGTTGATGGACGTAATCCTATCGTTGCTCATGAGTTCCTTGGCAGCAGCGTAGAAGGCAAGGACGTTTTGATCGTTGACGATATGATTTCCTCCGGTGAAAGTGTACTGGAAGTTGCTGCAGCTCTGAAAGCAAGAAAAGCCAAGAGAATCTTCGTAGCTACTACTTTTGGTCTGTTTACTGGCGGACTTGAAATATTTGATAAGGCTTATGAAGAAGGACTGATCTACAGAGTTCTGACTACGAACCTGATCTATCAGAGACCTGAATTATTAGAGAAGCCTTACTATATCAACTGTGATATGAGTAAGTATATCGCTTACATCATTGATACATTGAATCATGATTCTTCTATCAGTGATCTGTTAAATCCTAATGACAGAATCCACAACATTATCGAAAGATATAAGAACAAAGAATTAGATTGCCAGAAAGGCATGAAATAAATATGAAAACCAGAAACGGGGCTTCGCTTCACTGCGATAGCCCCGTTCTTTATGGATTCTTCCAATACGGCTTAATAAAAATAGATAAAATATGCTCCTTCCCGGGCACTGATAGTAACCTTATACTTTTGAAATTTCTTCAAATTATTGAGATGCTTTCCACTGCCGTTATCCAGTTCAAACTGCTCTAAGAGTTCTCCTTCTTCATTATATATTTCTACAGAAATATTACCACTGCTGTTCACATCATTTACTATTTCTTTACGATACAGTAACGAGTCAAATTCCAAATCATAACACATGTTAATATCCTGTTCTTCTCTTATTCCAACAACCTTTTTAGGATACAGGAAATCATGGACTGCTGCAACATTCTGCACTAAGAATGTAAGGATTATAACAACGAAGGCTGTGATTGTTATTGTCAGGATTATGTCTTTTATATGTTTTTGTTTTATTTTTTTTAATGGTGCTCTGGCTTTTACATACTCTGCCTGTAATGCAGCATCAGCTAACACAGGCTCTTGCATATCAGACAGCATATTGCGGCATGATGGACAGCTTTTTATATGTTCCTCTACTATCTTTCTGGTATCATCACTGCATAAATCATCTATATAACCAGGCATCATATCTTTTATTACATTACATGTTATTTTCATATCTGCCCTCCCAATTCTTCCCTGCATTTTTGACTGATATAAAGCCGGGCTCTATAAAAGGTCACTCTCGCCCAGTTTTCGCTTTTGGAAAAAATTTCTCCAATTTCCCGAAAACTTAAATCACCAAATATGCGTAGTATAAATACTTTTTGTTGAGTCTCATTTAATAACAAAATATTGTCATACACCTTTTTCAACTGCTCTCTCTGTATCATTTTCTCTTCAATGTTCTCCTGGGCAGTAAGTTCACGGGATAATTCAACAAGTTCCTCTATACTGACAGTTTGATAATGTTTTTGTTTCTTTAAATAATCATAGTAGACATACTTGGCAATCTGGCAAAGCCATACGCTCATTTTGCAGCTTCCATCATAGCGATTTATCGACTTATATGCCTGATAAAAAGTCTCCTGTGTTAAATCCTCTGCCAGTATGCCATTCCCTGTTAAACACATTAAAAACCTTTTCACATAATCTGCATATTCCATATAAATATCCTGAATATCCCTCACCACCCTCTTTAGCAACTGCCTTTCTTTATACTTATATATAGAATATCATTTAAAAACGTTACAAAAAATTGAAAATAAAAACAGTCGCCTAATTCTACGCTTAGACGACTGTTAAATCAGCTATTGAATTCTTCTCTTAATATAATCTTCCAGCACATCCGTGGTAGCTGCTTCACCTAACTTACTGCTGTTAATAGACAGCTCATAGTTTCTGGAATCGCCCCACTTGGTTTCACAGAAGTAATTGTGGTAAGCTTTTCTCTTCTTGCTCTGCTTCTCAATTAACTCTGCTGCTTCCTTGTCTGTCATTTCGTGGATTCGCTTGATACGCTCGATCTTCTTATCCATATCACCCAGTATGAATATTGTAATCAGACCTTCATATTCTTTCAGAACTTCTTCTGAACATCTTCCGACTACTACAAAGGATTCACCCTCTGCAGCCTTCTTCTTCAGGAAGTCGAACTGCATGTAAGCAATGTTCAGCTGCGGAGAATTATTGAATCCGCGTACTGTCTTGCTGAAGCCCTTCTTAGGGACTTCGTCATACTGTTCCAGGTTAGATGCACTGACATTCTTCTCCTGTGCGATCTCACGAAGCAGATTGTAATCATATAATGGCAGTCCGAATCTGTCTGCAAGATTCTGAGCGATCTCATGTCCGCCGCTGCCAAATTCCCTTCCGATTGAAATAATGACCTGCTTGCTCATGTATATTACCCCCTCTTTATAAATATCTAAACCAGATACTGAACATGGAAATCAGTAATACAATAATCGTTGCAGGTGCCATTGCCTTACAATATCTGCCCCAGCCTACAGGATAACCTGCCTTAGCAGCTACTGAAGTACCAACTACGTTAGCAGATGCACCAATAGGTGTTGCGCTGCCACCGATATCTGTACCCATAGCCAGTGCCCATGCAAGAACAGGAAGTGCAATACCTTCTGTCTCTGCCAGACTCTTGATAACCGGGATCATAGTTGCTGCAAAAGGAATATTGTCAATGAATGCGCTGGCAATACCGGATACCCAGATAATAATGGCAACCATAAGCTTGGAATTGCCACCGCTGACCTTACCGATGAATGCCGCAATGATCTCCAGAATTCCTGTCTGCTCCAGACCACCTACTACAACGAATAAACCAATAAAGAACAATAATGTCTTATAATCTACCTTTTTAAGCAGTTCGCCTGCAGACTTTCCTGCTGCGATCAATGTGATCACTGCAATGAACAGACCGATTGTAGCAACGGTCAGACCTGTCTGTGCATGAGATACCAGAAGTACAACTGCCAGTCCAAAAATGACACAGCTTGCTGCAAAGCTCTTCTTATCCTCGATAAGATTCTCACCACCAGCTGCCTCAAGCTTCTTGATTGCTTCTGTATCGCTGGTTGCCAGATCTTTTCTGAATACGAAATAGAAATAGATAATAACTACAACCAGAGAAATCAGTCCGATCACACCAGTATTGGTAATGAAATCACCAAAGGAATAACCAAGAGATGTACCAATGATGATGTTAGGTGGATCTCCACACATTGTTGCAGAACCGCCAAGGTTCGCGCAGAATACTTCTGCCAGAATCATTGGTATTGGGTCGAATTTCAACAACTGTGCCAGTTCAATTGTTACTGCTGCCAGGAACAGAATAACTGTAATACTATCAATGAACATTGCCAGAACTGCTGACATAATCATAAATGTAATAAAAACGGGAATGGTTCTGTAATGTACCAGTTTTGCAATTGTCATACATAACCAGCGGAAAAATCCCGCCTTTGCCATGCCTTCTACCATGACCATCATACCTGCGATAAAGATGATCGTTGCCCAGTTAATACCACTGGAGCTCTCTGATGCGTTACCAGCCTCATACCAGAAATCCGGTGTGAAGATGGCACGAATATTCAATGTCTCCATTGCAGCATTCATATCCTGCATGAATACACCAAATACCAGCACCAGCGTTGCAAGACCACAGCCAAGAGTTACGTATTGACGTTCAATCTTGTCCGTGATAATCAGTGCAAACATCACCAGAAAGATGATGACTGCTGTTACTTGTGCTACCATTTTGTTAAACTTCCTTTCATTTTTTTGCAGACATTATATTCTGCTACTATGTTGTAAATTGCCCCCACAATCTACAGCATATTGCTTCCCATGAACAGAATTTATTATAACATATTTACATAATTTGTCATTATACAAAAAACAAAATTTGTCGGAAGTACTGCATCATCGACAGCACAAAATACTACCTATTTTAACATCAATGTAACTATTCAGAACCCCATGCGCAAAATCGCTGTTTCACAGCTTTTCTTTTGCTTATGTGGTTACTTCGCCATATAAATTGTGCCAAATATGCTTATAAATAAGCATATTCTGCCTCAATTTGCATGGCTCTGAATAGTTACACATCATGCACAATATAGGTTGTTACTGAATTGGGAATCAGCTCTGCGTAGAATCCTGCACCGTATGTCTCAATTGGTGAAAGCTCCTGCCATTTTTCCCCGGAAGACATATCGCCACTGGTACGGATCACAGATACATTGCTTCCTGTCTGTGAAAAAGCAGACAAATCCACATCCACTTTCCTGTCCTTATCGGTTACATTTGTCATAACGACAATCAGTCGGTGTCCTTCTGCGTCATATGCAGCTAACGAATGTTCGTCACCTGAAATAATAGTGTAGCCTGGACGAATATATCTGGTAAACTGACCCAGTGCATAATATTTCATAGTAAGTACCAGCTGCTGCTCGTCATGATCTGCCACAGCCAGTCCCCAGTAGCCACCTGAAATATCCGGCATTCCTGAATCAGTTCTGCCCTGATAACCCTCTGCACAGACATGATTATCAATTGCCTGCCACATAACCCAGGCTGAGGGACGCAGTTCATTCATATCTGTAATGACTCTCTGGGCAAGCCATAATCCGGCTCCCATTTCTCCTGGATTTTCTCCTGCTGTATCTCCACCGTCTACTTCTGACATCCATAGATTCTTGCCCTCTGTTTCTGCCAGAGTACGTAATGCTTCACGTCTGGAACCGCCATAGGTATGTGTATCAATTCTGTCTACAACGTCCTTTGCCTCCTGGCTTAACTGACCATAGGAAAGAATCTGCACATCTATGCTGGTTTCGTCTGTTCCTGACACCTGCACTTGATTCAGACCTTTGGCATCCAGGGCATTTCTAAGGGAAAGCAGCATCTGTGACTGGGATTCTCCCATATCAAAATGGCAGCCTTCCTGTTTCCAGCTGTAGGCGCCCCAATAATCAGTGTAAGGCTCATTCATTGCTGAATAGCTTGAAAAGTCCACATTGTATGTATCTTTGTAATATTCTGTCACGTCCGCAATATACTGCGCAAAAGCATCATAAGCATCGTCTTTGAGATTATTCTTATTGGATAACTGCGCTCCCGAACTACATCCAGAATTGGTCATAAAATACGGCGCAGAATTGGAGAATCCCTCTACAACAGCATCTTCTCCACATACTTCTAATGCCTGCAACAACACATTTCGCTGGTTGGCATCTGCACTCCAGTCGTATTCCCACGCATACTCACCAGTTGCTTCATCATAGGACGGATTGATTGCATACCCCGGCATATCAGAATCCGTTCTTGTAATATGATCATGCTCCGGATCATCTCCACCTCCGACATTATATCGGATAATGTTCAGCCCAAGTCCCTGCTCCTTATCATAGAAAGCCTGCGCTGCCTGTTGGGTCAGCGTATCTGAATAACCGATTCTGTTCGCCCACCAGCAAAAGCTCGTTCCCCAGCCTTCAAACTTACCATCATGAAATGTAGAAGCATTCGCCAGATCAATCACTACTGTATCATCCACTGCTTCCTTCTCTACTTCCGTCGCTGATTGCGTCTCCTGTGTCTGTTCCTCCATGCTATTGCTATCCTCCTGTGTCTGCGGCTGCTGGTCTGCCTCCGCCTGCTGTGCACAGCCTGTTAATGCTACAGCTGCTGCAACTCCAATCAGTGTTATCTTCTTAAAATACAAGATGTCCCCCTCTTTCGTTATAAAATATATCATTAAAAAGAAAGCAGCCGACCATATTATAATCTGCTGCTTTCTCTTTAAACTATTTCTTAATCTTACGCCATCACAGACTCTTTTTTCTGAATTATTGCTTTCACCTTATCTATGCTTATTTCCGAAATATCAGAAATCTGCTCCAATGTATAACCTTTTTTATACATATTTAAAATGATTTTTTCACTTGTTTTTTCTACAGCCCGCTCTTCAATCCCTGTACTAAGATTACACATAACTTTCACATCCTCTCTTAATTGGTCGTCAATTGGTATATTGTATTCTTTTTCTATAATTTCGAGTTTTTCCTGCATATCCAATTGATTTGAAAGTATAGTTCCAATCAAACGATGCATTTCATACTTTTCTTCATGCTCTGGAATATCATCCGTAATCCCAATCAATACAATATTCAGTAAATCTATATTACCTTTCCATCCATATGGCATTAACATCTCATCTTTGGTAAGGTGAATATGACTTAAAATGTTATAGTCCATATTCATGCATATCCAAATACTGAATACCTTTTTTATATCATCATAATTTGTGTTTACAAAATCTCTTTCCTTTTGTGATGAAACAAGTCTGCTCACATAAAAAATTGCCCGGTTTAATAAATTATATCCTGTTGGCTCATCTTTCTGGCATTCTACATTCACAATAATCTGTGAAAGCCCATCCTTCATGCGGACATAAAAGATAATATCAAATCTTACCAATCCTTCATTAATTTCAGCATTTTCTGAATTGATACCTACAATCCTTTGCCCAAAAGCATCTTTTTGGTCTGCATTAGTCAGCCCCGGTTCTATTGGTATAATACCAACTTGCGGCTCTCCTTCGATGTATTTTACAACATCCATTGGATTCATTTCCTTAAATTCATCAACCGTTCTTACAAGAATATGAGCTAATATGCTCTTTTGTGCTAAAACTCTTTTTGCACGATCATCATATTGAGCCTTATCTCCTGCAGCATTTACTGCATTGGCAATTTCTGTATTCAAATCAGCTTCTCTCCTTTTGTGTTATGCATAATACCTTCAAAATCCCACAAAAGGCTTTCTGCTTTACCTTTATTATAAACAAGAGACTATTGGTAATCAACCGAAATTTCTGTGAAATCCGCCTGATACGTACCATGAACATTGAAATTTGCACTCATAAAGGGTTTACGCTATAATATGGGAAACAGAATGGAGGACGTTTCATGAAAGATAATGAATTACAGGGAAATGAGAAAATAGAAGAAGCAATTGCTGCCTTACAGCAGGAACCTACACAGGAAATGCTGGCACATGCACTGACTGTAATCCGCAGACGCATGCAGGAAAAAGGACAATTCGTAATTGCAGTGGAACCGCCCACAGGTGACAACCAGTTGAAATTACAGGCAATTACAACAGATGATGGGAAACTCTGGTGGATGGCATTTACCAGTTTTGAGGAAGAATTAAAAGGAAGTAATAGTGTTATGTCAACTTTCATGACAGATATCCGGCAACTCTTCACCTCTGCCCTCCAAGCTGATGCGATCTCCGGTATCATTCTCAATCCATGGAACCGTACCATTATGCTGGATAAAAATCTGATTCAGATTACACTTGGACAATAAAGAAGTCTTTTCTTGACATTTTGCTTTTTTTTAGTATAATGAGAAATCGGGCTTAAATTCGCCCAGCGGTCAGTTCGAGACCTTCCTGACCTAAATTAAAACTAAAGGAGCATAACAATATGAAGAAAAAATTATCCCCTACTGTGTTTCTGGCACAGGCAGCAATGATTGCGGCACTGTATATCGTGCTGACTTTTATTGCAAATGCACTTGGGCTGGCTAATTATGCCATTCAGGTCCGTTTCTCTGAGGCGCTGACAATTCTGCCTTACTTCACTCCGGCTGCAATACCCGGTCTGTTCGTAGGCTGTCTGCTCAGCAACATTCTTACTGGCTGTATGCCATTGGATGTTCTCTTCGGAAGTCTGGCTACTCTAATCGGTGCTTTCGGTACTTATGCACTGCGTAAGCACAAATGGCTGGCACCACTTCCACCTATCCTTGCGAACATCATTGTCGTACCTCTGGTATTATCCTATGTTTATCAGTTTGAAGGCAGCCTACCTTATTTCGCATTGACTGTAGGCATCGGAGAATTCATTTCCTGCGGTATCCTCGGTATGATCGTCCTCAACGCCCTGCAGAAACACGCCGGCAAAATCTTTCAGGGAATTTACAAATAAATATTAAGGCACGCAAGACCTCTGACGGTTAATTTTATGAACACGTCAAGGCTGTAAGAACTTCTATGCACCTACAGAAGAAATGCTTTTATTACAAGCCCTGCGCCTAAACTCGCCTACGGCTCAAACAACGGCTCGGGCTTGCAGGCATTTCTTCTTTGCTGCTAAGAAGTACTAACAGCCATTCCTAATGTTCATAAGAATCAACCGTCAGAGGTCTTGCTGTTACATACATTTTTTTGTATAACTTTCTGCATACAGCCGCCGGTCATGACAGTTCGGTGAATGAAGCTTAGGCAGTGATGTCTAGTATTTCTTAGAACAAAGAACAAATGCTTGCAAGCCAGGCGCAACTGTCTGAGCCCAAAGGGCGAGTTTTGCGCTCGGCTTGTACGTTAAGCATTTGAGATGCAGTTCTTAGAAATACTTACATCACGTACGTGGCGAATGAACCGAACTGTCATGACCGGCGGCGTCCCAAAAGTTTATAAATCTAACTTCAAGTCCCCTTCCTTGATCCAACCAAGTTTGCGTAAGAGGAGTCCAAATACCCAGGCAAGGATTCCTGGCAGGATAAAGCTGATCAGGATAAGTCCTATCCAGTCAAAGGCAGTAATCGCACTCTTCGTACCAGCCGCAATATCATTAAGCCATCCCGTGTATACACCAATCTGACCAACCAGCCCGCAAGTGCCCATACCAGATGCAACTGCTGCACCATTCATCTGTAACTTAAATATACAGGTGGCAATCGGTCCTGTAATTGCAGAAGTAAGAATTGCAGGAAGCCATATTCTGGGATTACGTACAATATTGCCCATCTGCAACATACTGGTTCCAATTCCCTGGGCAAACAATCCACCCCACTTATTCTCCTTAAAGCTCAATACTGCGAAACCTACCATGTTGGCACAACAGCCTGCTACCGCAGCGCCTCCTGCTAATCCTGTCAGGCTCAAAGCCGCACAGATTGCAGCACTGCTGATAGGTAATGTCAATGCAATTCCTACAATGACAGAGATGATAATTCCCATAAAGAAAGGCTGTAATTCAGTTGCCCACATAATCGCTGCACCAACTGCACTGGCAGCCGCACCAATCGCAGGCGCGCACCACATGGATAACAGACTTCCTATCGTAATCGTGACAAAAGGCGTCACGATAATGTCAATCTTGGTTTCTTTGGAAACAGCCTTACCAAACTCTGTGGCTACAATCGTTACCAGTAATACCGCCAGAGGTCCTCCGGCGCCACCCAGTGTATTAGCTGCACCACCTACAGCAACCAGTGAGAACAATACCAACGGTGGACAGTGCAGCGCATATCCTATGGCAACTGCCATTGCAGGTCCTGTAGCAGCCTTCGCATATCCTCCTATATTGACTAGTACTTCCATTCCCAACTGTTCACCCAGCGTAGCAATGATTGTTCCAATCAGCAGTGAGGCAAATAACCCCTGTGCCATTGCTCCAAGGGCATCAATTCCATATCTTTTGGCAGATATTTCAATGTCCTTACGTTTCAGAAAACTTTTAAATCTCTCCATACTCTCCTCCTGTATAATTACATGTGTCTTTACATATGTAAAGTAATCTGTTACAGTGTAACATGACCAGAAGAAGAATGCAAGCTTATCAAAACGCAAAAATCCCACCTCTAATGAGGTGGGACTTTCTTTATCTTATATTAATCATCATATCCGTTAGGATTCTGTGACTGCCATCTCCAGCTGTCTTCACACATTTCCTTAATACCATACTGTGCTTTCCAGCCAAGTTCTCTCTCTGCCTTAGATGCATCAGAGTAGCATGTAGCAATGTCGCCAGCACGTCTTGGTTTGATTTCATAAGGAATCTTAATGCCTGTAGCAGCTTCAAAATTCTTAACGATATCCAGTACACTGTAGCCTACACCTGTACCCAGGTTATAAATGCACAGACCAGCCTTCTCCTGAATCTTCTTCAATGCCTTTACATGTCCAACAGCAAGGTCTACTACATGGATATAATCTCTTACGCCAGTTCCATCCGGAGTATCATAGTCGTTACCAAATACACCAAGCTGTTTGAGCTTACCTACAGCTACCTGTGTGATATATGGCATCAGATTATTAGGTACACCGTTAGGATTCTCACCGATCATACCGCTCTTATGAGCACCGATAGGATTAAAGTAACGAAGCAGGATGACGTTCCATTCAGGATCTGCTTTCTGCATATCCATCAGAATCTGCTCCAGCATGGATTTAGTCCAGCCATAAGGATTCGTACACTGTCCCTTAGGGCACTCTTCTGTAATAGGAATGAATGCAGGATCTCCATATACAGTAGCAGAAGAAGAGAAGATAATGTTCTTGCAGTTATGCTTTCTCATAACGTCTACCAGTGTTAAAGTACCTGCGATATTGTTATTATAATATTCCCATGGCTTTACAACAGACTCACCTACTGCTTTAAGTCCTGCAAAGTGAATACAGGAATCAATCTTTTCTTTTGTAAATATCTCTTCCAGAGCTTCTCTGTCAAGGATATCTGCCTTGTAAAAGGTAACAGGCTTACCTGTAATCTTCTCTACTCGCTGTAAGGATTTCTCACTTGCATTGGAAAGATTATCTAATACAACTACATCATAGCCTGCATTCTGTAATTCAACTACTGTATGGCTACCGATAAAACCGGCACCGCCTGTAACTAAGATTGCCATAACTTACCTCTTTCTACGCAGTATTGCGCTTATAAATTTTAGTGCGTTAAATTATTATCATGCTTTGTTTTTACTATATCCTTTTTAAGAGTAAAAAGCAATAGCATATTCTTCTGATTTTCACCCATTATAGACCACAATACTTGTTATATTTATCATGCTTTAAGACTTTTACAAATAAAATCTGTATCCTTTATCTGTCTGTAAATATATAAATTGCCTGAATTTTTTGTCAATTTTAGGTATTTTTTATGAATTTTGTAGTGATATCTGTGGATATTGTGGATAATTTTGTGGATATTTATATGTTGTCTGCTATTATATGTGCTGAATAGACAGTTACGGGTTTTTTATGATAACGTATCAAATATGCTCCAGCCTGCTGTATGTTATCTCGAACTGCAGCATATACTCATATTGCATGCCGTATCCTTACCCTGTAATTTCACATTCCATTGTATCAGATACACCGGCTCCTGCTGCCCGTTGTGATTATTGTGAGACTCCGATAATATCTGAATGTCCCCATCTGCACCTTCTACTGTAATCTCCATCTTTGCCCTGTTACCCTGTATCCAAATCACATTACCTTCTACAGTCGGCAGATACTGCGTTACAAGATTTTCCGTAATTGTTCTTGTCTGTTTCGATACCTCAAAAGAATCCTCTACACACAAATGTAATTGCACATCCTCATCCCAGGCACGAATGCTACGTTGTATTTTATGAATGCATTCATCCGGGTAAGCTCCACCGAAGGATATCGTCAGGGTCTTGTCTTTTTCCTCCCAGCAAAAAGCATCTGCTGCATATTCCTTACCGGCACATTGCTCCTGTCCATTGATCAGAGGTACAGAATGTCCCAGGGAACGGTTGCACAGAATCCCGTATCTTCCGTCGGAGAAATAATCTCTGGTATACTCACCGGCGCCCAGATCCGTCAGCAGCATCTCACCTTCATAGACGCACAGGAAATGTCCGATATCATTATGATTATGGTTCTCATCATTATTACCGCCTTTTGCTGCATATCCATTTCCTGCCGGGTCCTTGCACATCATCCACTGGGCAGCCGAAAGCAATTCATAGCTCCAATCCTTAGCTGTCTCATTTTCTGTTTCTGCATTGTCATACTGTCTCAGCCAGCGAATATTACGCTCATTGGAAAGCCAGCGGTAGCAGGCATCTCCGTCAAAAGACCTTGCAAGAGAATAATCCGGCGTCACTACCTGCGGATAACAATGCTTCAGATAAGAAGTAAGCCCCGGCAGGAAAGTCTCATGGCTGCTGCCATCTGAGAAGCTTACACTGACCCCTCCGCCAAAATAACACTTCTGCTGGAATAATGCGATTTTTTCACATTTTGGCTTTTTCATCAGATCTATGCTGCCTTTTGTCTCCTGATACAGAGCCTGGGCAAAACCGGTATAATAGCTCATTCCATATGCAAAATAGCCCAATCCTTCCGTACATGCGCCATCCTCTTCCATACCATCCAGATAACATTGCAATGCATCACAGACACGGTCAATAATAGACTGTTTCCAGCCCTCTGGCAGTCTCTCATCCTTCGGCTGCTGCATTTTCTCATACCAGTGGGATAGATAAATGGCTGCCATTCCTACCGAGCCTGCACATACTGCTGCCCAGTTGCAGCGATCCTGTTCCCACCAGCTGTAAGGTACTGTTGATGTCACAAAAGGCACAATCACTCTATCAGTTACCTCACATACAACTCTTTCTACTGTTTGCAAAGGCAGCTTGTCTCCCAGTATATCCACAATCTCCAGCAGACTCTGTGCAGTCTCTGCTGCAAACAGGTCAATCGTCTTCTCATCCAGCGCGTCAAAATTCACATGTGCAGGCAGCGCCCAGAATCTCTCTGTGCAGATAGCATCCAACACCTGTGCCAACATCTTGAGATTCTCTTCTTTGCCTTCAAATTCTGATAAAATGCCAAATACCGTTAAGTACTTTCTACGCCCAAAATACTCTCCCTCATAAATAAGACGATTGCCTGTTTCCTTAAAAAGGAAAAAGTCTTCTTCTCTTAGTTCCGGCATGGACTGATTGCGCATCTCTTCGCCTGCTTTGCTGATATCCTTCCAGAACTGTTCTAAATATTTTATTTGCTCCTGTGTCATATCCATTCCCCCAAATTATAAGCTCAATTCCAGTGACGCATCTCCTGTTATAATAAATTATCGCGCAAAATATCAACTTTGGCTACTGCTTTATGAAGGTTATACTCTCTTTTGGTATTCCTGAATCCGCTCATTGAGTTTATTTGCCTCATCTACTGCCTTTTTCCAACTGATTGCAGATATTACCCCATAAATGATCGTAATGGACAGAACCATATATACAACACTTTTTATATGAGTGATCGTGTACCACCCAAACAAATAACCGCATCCCAGAACGATAGCAATAATAATAAAATAGTGAACAATTGTAAGCATAATGGCTTTTCTGGTAGATATTCTATCATCTGGATAGATCAGTGTACTGAGTGCACAAAGAAAGGATGTAAACAGAATCTGCCAGAATATATCCGATGTGATGGAATCAGTTGGATACAGAATATTGGTGAAAAAGCCGACTGCAAACAATTGCCCGGTAGTAATCGCCATAAATTTATTGAGAACCATTTTTATTTTTCTCATTTTCTCTCTCCCCCTAACCTTTTAATCCCAGTTTACGTTTCAAATCAGGTACATATTGTCTGGAAATCATGAGCCTTTCCCCATTTTTCATACATACCTCATATCTGCCGCCCAGCGATGGACTCAGATTCTTCACATGAACCAGATTGATGATCGTTGACTTGGATGCCCTGAAAAAATCTGTATTCTGAAAATTGTCTTCCAGCTCATACAACTTCATCTTCGTTTCATAAGCTTCCTTCTCCATGTAGACAAACACCCTGTTATCCACTGCTTCAAAATAATAAATATCTCTTGGCAGTATCTGCATGAGTTTATCCTCTTTGGATACAGTAATTTTCTCCCGTCCTGCTTTCAGTGCATAGATTGTACGAAGGAGTTGTTCGTCCATGTTCCGGCATTTTATGATAATTTCTTCCTCTTCCCCTTCACTGCAATCCAGTATCGTAATTTTCACCCGATTACCCCCTCTTTTACCTGTCCTTTAATTTCCTGTTCCTTGTCACGATAACCGCTAATATAATAGCGCAAAAAGTATATCCCATTAATAATAACACCTGTTCTCTTATGTTCCATATATTTCCTGCCACAGTAACTGTGATTCCCATTTTATCACGATACACAGGAATCAGCCCCTCCGGCATTCCTGCAAAGGTCTGCTCCACGATCTGCTGTGTACTCACCGCCCTCATCATGGACACGCTATGCAATATCGGAAGTGCCTTGAGAATCTTCTGTACTCCGATAGAAAGCTGTGACATTGGCAGATAAATGCCTCCTGCAAAACCAACCAGAGTACCGATAATTGTCAGAATACCGCTCCACGCACTGTTACTGTGTACGAACAATGCAATTACATACCCTATAGAAGAATATGTCAATGCGCTGCACATGATCATTCCTGTCAATGCAAAGACATCTTTTACAGAAAGCATATCATACCCTTTCAGGAAAAAGAATACCTCTCCCATTGCAAATGTCAGAAGACACATAAAAGTTCCGATGATCCATGCGGAGAAAATATATCCCAGCGCCAGATAAAGCCTTTTTACCGGCGTCACATAAAAAGCCATAATTCGCTTTCTCGTCTCATCCTGCACCATATTTCCAAGCACTGTCATTGTAACTGTCACCGCATTTACTGAAATAATTCCCGCAAGTGTCCACATTTGTATCAGATATGCTGCATTTTCCCTGTCCTGCGCCGTGATTTCGCGTCCACCATATTCTTCTATTACTGACAGCACATTTTCACTGTTCATCTTTCCAAGGAAAACGACCATCAATCCCAATACGATCAACATAGACAATAAGGAAAAAAATACTGCGCTTTTATCTCTCAAATACACCAGACAATTTCTCTTTGTCAAATAAAAAATCTCTCTCATCTCAAACTCCCGCCTTTCTACAAACCTTCCCCGGAACCAGCTCCAAGTGTTTTTCCCGTAATATTCAAAAAGACATCATCCATCGTTCCCTGTATCATTTCAAATCCATTGATATATGGCTTCACTTTGGCAAGTACCGGTAATGCATCCATGCTTTTTGCAACCTGCAGATGATAAGCCTCCTGTACTTTTTGATAAGAATGTCCCTGCAAAGCCTCTGTCAGTTCTGTTTCCTTGTCCTGCATAGGGATTAATCGTAACGTATCTTCTGCATATTTTTCCTTTAATTCAAAAGGCGTACCGACCTCTTTTATTTTGCCGCTGTCCATAATCGCAATGTGCTGCGCCCTGGCTGCCTCTTCCATATAATGAGTCGTAAGAAAGACCGTCATCTGATTCTGGATACGCATCTGGTCTATGCTCTCCCACACCAGCCTGCGGGTTGCCGGGTCCAAACCTGTCGTTGGCTCATCCAGAAACAGTACTTCCGGTCTATTTAATAACGCAGCCGCAATCTCGCAGCGTCTCTTCTGCCCTCCCGACAGGTTCTCATATCTTCTGCTCCATACATCCTGCAGCTGTAGTCTCTCACACAATTCTGTCACATGCTCCCTGAACGAATTCCTTTTCTCCCCGAAAAGAGCACCTCTTACATACAGATTTTCTTTAACCGTTAATTTATCATCCAGGCAATTGTTCTGCCAGACCACACCGATTCTCTTTCTGATCTGCGCATCTTCCTTACCTACGAGACAGCCATCAATCACTATCTCCCCTGCCGTTGGACGAAACAAAGTACACATCATATTAATTGTTGTAGACTTTCCTGCTCCATTCACTCCAAGGAATCCGAACAACTCACCTCTCTCCACAGAAAAACTGATATCATCTACAGCCTTTACTTCCTTAAAATACTTTTTTAAATTCTCTACTTTTATGATTGCATCCATCCTGTATCCACTCCCTTCGCCTTTTCTACAGCATAGACGCAAAAACAGCCTACCGCAATCAAATTACGGTAAGCTGTTGATTTTGAATGGTAAGATGTAATTTTTGATAGAAAGATTAGCAAACACCCTGAGCCAGCATAGCCTTTACAACCTTCTCAAAGCCTGCAATGTTAGCGCCTGCAACGTAGTCTGCCTGACCACCAACAGTTGCATTGTATCTCTTTGCAGCATCGCTGATGTTAGCATAAATTGTTTCCATGATGCCTTTGAGTTTTCCATCAACTTCTTCAAATGTCCAGTGAAGTCTCTCGGAGTTCTGGCTCATCTCTAATGCGGAAGTAGCAACACCACCTGCGTTAGCAGCCTTACCACCTACGAATAATACGCCGTTCTCCTGTAAGTACTTGGTTGCTTCCAGTGTAGTAGGCATGTTAGCACCTTCTGTTACAGATGTAACACCGTTAGCAACTAACATCTTAGCATCTTCGATGTCTAATTCGTTCTGAGTTGCGCAAGGAAGTGCCAGATCTACCTTGTACTGCCATACACCATGCTCACCGTTCTGCTTAGCATGATATTCAGCTGATGGACGAGCTGCTGCGTACTCTGTAAGACGTGCACGCTTAACTTCCTTAACTTCCTTTAATAATGCAACATCGATTCCTTCAGGATCATAGATCCAGCCTGTAGAATCAGAACATGTTACAACCTTAGCACCTAACTGATGTGCCTTCTCGATAGCGTAGATAGCTACATTACCGGAACCGGATACTGCACATGTCTTGCCTGCGATATCAATACCATGATCTTTTAATAAAGCGTTTGTTAAGTATAACAGACCATATCCTGTAGCTTCTGTACGTGCAAGAGATCCACCATAAGTAAGTCCCTTACCTGTAAGAACGCCTTCGAATGATCCACGGATTCTCTTGTACTGACCAAACATGAAGCCGATCTCTCTTGCGCCTGTTCCGATGTCACCAGCAGGTACATCTACGTCTGCGCCGATATATTTGGAAAGCTCTGTCATAAAGCTCTGGCAGAATGCCATGATTTCTCTGTCTGACTTACCCTTAGGATCGAAGTCGGAACCACCTTTACCACCACCGATAGGAAGTGTTGTAAGTGAATTCTTGAATACCTGCTCGAAACCTAAGAACTTAATAATACCAAGGTTTACAGAAGGATGAAGTCTTAAACCTCCCTTGTAAGGTCCAATTGCATTGTTGAACTGTACACGGAAACCTCTGTTGACCTGAACCTGTCCCTTATCATCTACCCAGGGTACACGGAACATGATCTGACGATCCGGTTCTGTAATTCTCTCCAGAATTGCATTCTTTCTGTATAAATCCTCATTTGCATCAATAACAGGTCTTAATGAATCAAGAACCTCTGTTACGGCCTGTAAAAATTCGGGTTCACTTGCATTCTTTTTCTTTACTGACTCAAGTACTTCATCTACATAAGACATTGTAATAAAACCTCCTTAGTTTAGTATACATAGAATTATGAGAAATCCCTCTGGCACTGCCGGATACAACATCACTTTACCGTGCTAAATTTTTCTCAAAACATATTATAATCGAATTTTTTTTCATGTACAATCAGAAATCTACTGTAACGTACAATTTGGTATATTTTGCTGAATTTCATTGTGATTATTTCACAAATAATTGTACGTTTTGCTGTTTTTGTGTGTGCGTTATCTTGTGTTATGAATGAATAAATATGCAGTACACTTATTATGCATGGAAAGTAACAAGAATCTTGGTGCCCTGACCTTCCTCACTGATTACTTCCAGTGAAGCATTATGTACCTGTGCAATATGTTTTACAATAGCAAGTCCAAGTCCGGTTCCTCCGGTCTCCTTGGATCTGGATTTGTCCACACGGTAGAAGCGTTCAAATATCCTCTCCTGATGTTCCTTTGGAATTCCAATTCCATTATCCTGCACGATCAGCTGTACACCTTCCCTGGTACGTGCCACACCTGCTTCCACCTTGCCGCCTTCTTTATTATAACGTATTGCGTTGTCACACAGATTGTATACAAGCTCTTCTATCATCTGTTTGTTGGCTTTGATCAACTGCCCTGTTCCTTTGGCACTGATGCTGACGTTATGATTACGTGCATTGACCTGTAACGTCTGTACACAATTCTGCACAATGGCATACAGATCCAGCTCTTCAAATTCAGGCGCAGCCTGTACTCCATCCAGTTCAGACAGACGGATAATATCATTGATCAGCGTCAATAACCTGTCTGCATTCTTATGAATCGCACTGGCAAAATTCACGACATTCTCGCCATCTACCAGATTATTCTCCATCAGCTCTGCATACCCTGATATGGAGGTCAGCGGAGTCTTGAGTTCATGAGAGACATTCGCCGTAAATTCCTGCCGCATTGTTGCACTCTTCATAATGTCTTCATGTTGTTTACTGATCGTTGCCACAAAAGGCTTCAATTCATCATAGACCTCTACAGAATCCAGATCATCCATGTGCTGTGCAACATTTTCTATCGGAGTTATCATCTTATAGGTAATAAACCGTGCCAGGGCTGCACATATTACCAGTAAAAGAGCTACGATACATCCCATCAGAGGCAGCATTCTGAATAAAATTCCCCATATATTGCTTGCCTGCTTGGATACACGAATAATATATCCATCAGAGTTTTTAACAGCATAATAAAACAGATTCTGTGACAATGTATCAGAATTTCTTATGCTTTCGCCCTCTCCTGACTGCATGGCTTCCTGTATTTCTTCTCTTTGTGCATGGTTTTCCATCTTGGAAGCATCTGCATAATTATCATATATTACAGTTCCGTCATTTTCTACTATGGTAATTCTCAGTTCTTCCTGCCTGGAATCAAACTGTTCCCATGGAATCTCTTCCTGCTGCGCCATATCTGATATTAAATACGCATAAGATCGTATTTCTTCCATGACCTGCTTCTTGAGCATGTCATATGATACCCCCAGCGTGAGCAGCAACGTTTCTAATATGGCAATGACAGCCAGTGCCATACAATGTACATATATCTTCTTTTTCATGTAAATAACCCGGTCCTTCCTATTCCAGCATATATCCCACATTACGAATGGTCTTGATACGATTACCTGTCTCGCCCAGCTTCTGTCTCAGCGTCTTGATATGCATATCCACAGTTCTGGTCTCCCCACTGTAGTCAGTTCCCCAGATACGGTTCATAATACTCTCTCTGGTAAGTACGATTCCCACATTATCCAGGAACATTTTCAACAGTTCATATTCTTTGAAAGTAAGTTCGCAAGGCTTGTCATTCACATATACTGCGTGCTTCTCATCATCCATGGACAGTTCATCCAGACTCAGAACCTTCTTCTCATCCTTGCCGTCACCGATTCTTCGCAGCAATGCACGCACTCTGGCTATCAATTCCATAACACCAAAAGGCTTGGTCAGATAATCATCTGCTCCCATATCCAGTCCCTTGACCTTATCTATTTCCGTGGTTCTTGCTGTCACCATAATAACAGGAACATGTGCTGCCCTTGGATTATGTCTTATATTCTGCACGATCTGCAGTCCATCTTCATCCGGAAGCATAACATCCAGAACTGCAAGAGAAGGAACCTTTTCTTCTACTGCTGCATAGAAATCCTTCGCATTGGTAAAGCCTTTTACCTCATAATTACTGTTTTTAAGGGCAAATGTCTCTACTTCCAGAATGTCATTATCATCTTCTACTATATAAATAAGTGCCATGTTGATAACCGTACCTTTCTGCAGCACTGCTGCTTCCTTTTTATTCTACTGCTCTACCGCCAGTCATAAAAAAGACAGCGGCATGACCGCTGTCCCTTATTACTTACGCAACCTATCTTAGGGTAATTCATATTTTCTAAGATAGCTTTGAAGTCTAATATCAAATTCGCTGCCTTCACCCTTTGGAAGTGTATCTACATACTCATGTGCATGTGTCTCATCTTCCTTCAGCTGCATGACGCTGATTGCGATATTGGAACAATGGTCTGCAATTCTCTCATAGTTGTTTGTAATATCAGATAATACAAAACCAAGCTCCACTGTACACTTGCCCTTGCGCAGACGCTTTGAATGACGTTTCTTCATCTCTTTCTGAATCACATCAATTGCTTCTTCAAAAGGCTCTACATGCTTCGCTTCTTCCACATCTTCTTTTTCAAAGATATTGACAGACATATCAACGATGTCGCTGACTGCTCTGGAGAATGTCTCCAGCTCTTCCAATGCCTTTGAAGAAAATGTCTGTTCCTTCTTCTGCATCTCTCTTGCCGCATCTACCAGATTAATGGCATGATCTGAGATTCTCTCGAAATCACCGATACTGTGCATCAGCATTGTCATTTTCTTGGAATCCTTCTCACTCAGGTTACGGCTGGAAAGCTTCACAAGATAACCACTGATCTCATCATCATACTGATCTACCAGATTCTCCTTGAATTCCACATCTGCTGCGATTTCTGTATCAAATGTAATGAACAGTCCCATTGCTTCCTGAAGAGAAGCCCTGGTAATCTCTGCCATCTTCACTACATAAGAATATGCCTGTTCCAGAGCAAAGGAAGGAGTATTAAGGAAACGCTCGTCCATCCTGACAAAATCAGCCTGCTGTTTCGCCTGCTTGCGTTCTTCTTCGTCCACCTGAATTACCATATAGGATAGCTTCTCCAGCAAATTGGCAAATGGTAATAACACAATAGTTGCTGCCACATTGAAGGCTGTATGCACTACCGCAATACCTGCCTTATTCGCTGCTTCACCAAGGAATTCAAAATGTACAACACTGTTAATGCTGTAGAACACGATCATAAATATAGTAGTTCCAATAATATTGAACAAAAGGTGTACCACTGCTGCACGTTTTGCATTTTTGCTGGCTCCTACAGAAGACATGATTGCTGTGATACATGTACCGATATTCTGTCCCATAATAATAGGAATCGCTGCCGCATAGCTGACTCCACCCGTATCACACAACGCCTGTAAAATACCTACAGATGCAGAAGAAGACTGAATCACTGCCGTAAGTACTGCACCAACGATCAGACCCAGTATAGGGTTCGTGAACATCGTAAATATCTGAGTGAACTGAGGAACATCCTTCAACGGTGCCACTGCATCTGACATGGCTTCCATACCATACATCAGAATCGCAAAACCGATAAAAATCGTACCAATATCCTTTTTCTTGCTATCCTTAATGAACATTACAAGGATAATACCAATCAGCGCAAGAACAGGAGAAAAAGAACTGGGTTTCAGTAACTGTAACAGGATATTATCTCCCTGAATACCTGTCAGACTCAGTAACCATGAAGTGATCGTAGTACCCACATTGGCACCCATGATAATACCGATTGCCTGAGAGAGCTTCATAATGCCTGAATTTACAAAACCAACTACCATTACTGTTGTCGCTGATGAGGACTGAATGACAGCTGTCACTCCTGCGCCAAGAAGCACTGCCTTCCATTTGCTGCTGGTAAGATTCTCCAGAACTTTCTCAAGCCTACCGCCTGATACCTTCTCAAGACCCTCACTCATAATGTGCATTCCATAAAGGAACAGTGCCAAGCCGCCTATCATAGACAACAAACCAAATAAACTCATAATAGGTCTCCTTCGATAATTATTTTACATGCTTTATCCAATTCAACCTAATTATACGATATAATATCATTTTTGTGTAAAAAAAATTACCTTTTTCATGTAAAATCTATGTAAAATCAGTTGGAATAATTCCCCAATTACAGTATTATTTTTTATATTTCATGTCAATTCAGGTATTTTTCTGTCAAAATTGTAGCCATTTTATTATTTGCTGCCAGAATATCTCCTACCATATTGGCGTCCGCATCCTGCCCTGTATAATCACGCACAACTCCACCGGCTTCCCTTACCAGAAGCATACCTGCTGCATAATCCCATATCTTGAGATTTCTTTCAAAATATCCATCCTGTCTGCCACAGGCAACATATGCCAGATCCCGTGCTGCGGAACCGCTTCTTCTGATGTCCTGGCAATCCTTGAATACTGCCTGAAAGATACCAAAATTTGTCTCAGCCATCTCTTTATAATAAGGAGAGGTTCCTATCGCTATAATGGATTCTTCCATAGAGGCAGCCTGGCTTACTCTGATTCTGCGTCCATTACAGTAGCTTCCCTGTCCTTTCCGGGCATAAAACAGTTCATCCATATAAGGATCATATATCATTCCCATGATAACAATGCCATTATGCATCAGGGCAAGTGAAATGACACTTGCATGATAATCATGTATGAGATTGGTTGTCCCATCTACCGGGTCAAGCACCCATACCATTCCACTTCTGTCTATCTCATCATTTGCCTTTTCCTCACTCAGGAACTGAATCTGTGGATATTTCTTCTCCAGCTGCGTACGTATAAACTGTTGCACTGTATAATCCACCTCAGTTACATAATCAGCCACACCCTTGGTTCTGGTATGCTCTGCTGCAGCCCTGTCCTGAAATAATTCTCCCGCCTGATGAAGAATACCTTCTATCTCTTTTACATCAATGTTAGCCATTTCCTGCATTTTGCGTGCTTCCTCTCTGTCTGCAATACTCTCATAGGATACCTTCAGGGCGCCTTCTCTCATAATCTGAAAAAGAACTGCCTGATGTGGTCTTATTCCATCTGTATAGGGTACTACCTGCAGACAGTCACTATAATAAGTCGAAATTCCAGCTTCTGCAAGCATCTGTAGAATTTTGGGATTTCCACTGTTATATCTCCTGTCACTGGATACACAAAGTACGGCATAATGAGGCAATACTGCTTCCAGTATCTCCTGATTTATGCTGTTCTCCTGTCCGTGATGCCCCAGCTTGAATACATCTGCCCGAATATCTTCCATACATTCGCCATACCCTGTTTTCTCTGTATCCCCTGTCAGCAGAAAAGACTTCCCCGCACAGGTTACATGCAAAAGAAGACTGGCACTGTTCATGTATTTATCCATCTGGGGCAGGACTCTGAGATTACTCTCCTGATATAGTGCCTTGAACCAGCGAATCTCTCTGTCCAGTGCCTGTTTAGAAGGTCCTAGCACCTTCACATAAACGCCATCTGCCAGACACATACTTCTATGCTGCGTCTTATCAGGTGTCATTTGTATTACCCTGCCTCCCTGCATTGTTATCAGTTTACATAACTGTCCGAAATCATTCAATGCAGCGAGAAATTTATTTTCTGACTCCGTCTGTCCTTTTATTTTAAGCGGCTTCATCATGGTCATAACATCTTTTGGAAAAGGCTGCCATAATACCCCTGGCGTCCATTGCATTGCAACAGCCAGCAGACCGCAAGTGTGGTCTTCATGAATATGCGTGCATACCATGACATCAATATGCTCAATTCCCTTCTGTTTCATATAATCAACCACTCTGATTCTGCCCGTGGAAGAGTCCGCATATTCTGAAACTTCATTGCTTCCTCCATCAATAAGCATGATAAACCTGCCATCTCTACAGCCTTTATCCGGTACTTCCACCAGAATGGCATCCCCGTTTCCTACATTGACAAACGTCACCTGTCCAATCCAATCTGTCATACTATTTCATCGCCTTCTTAATATAGATACTGCTCAATATCAATACAAATACAGTCATGACAATCGCACATGCACTGGCAAAACCAAATTTGAGCGTTTTGATTCCATATGTATACATGAATTGTGTAATTGTCGTTGTTGTATTCGCCGGACCTCCGCCAGTCAGAATATTTACCTTTTCAAACAGTCTGAATGTATCAATGGTTCGAAGCATTGCACACAAAGCAATTCCACTTGCAATATTAGGTAATGTAATATGCCAGAACCGCTGCATTGCATCTGCTCCATCAATACTGGCTGCCTGATACTGAGTCTCCGGCACTCCCTGTAGATGAGCATAGATCAACAGAAATGCAAAAGGAACATTCTGCCATACATCTATTAACAGCAACATGCCAAATGCCGTTTTCGTATCATAGAACCAGTTGTACACAGGTAATCCAAGTGTAGTGAACAGTTGTGTTACAATTCCATAATTCGGAGAAAGCATCATTCTCCAGATCAATGCCACAGTAACAGCCGGAAGCAGATAGGGCAGAAGAAGTAAGGTTCTAACCACCTTTTGCCCTCTTTTGAGACTTTTTACGAAAAGGGCGATCAAAAGTCCAAGCCCCACTTCCAGAATTACTGCCAATACCGTAAATTTCACAGTATTCCATACAGCCTGGCGGAAATACATATTTTGAAACAGAGCCATATAATTAGCAGTTCCCGTAAACGGATGTGTTCCCTTTAGATAATTATAATCTGTAAAACTGTAATAGATTGTAAATATAATTGGATATATTGTCATTACCAGAAGAAAAATCAGAGTCGGAGCTGTCATCTGATATGCAAATATTCCTTTCTTCTTACTTCCTGTTCTAAGTCTGCTCATTTTATGTATTTCCCAAGCCTTTCTTATATAGTTACTGCATCAGTGCTTCTAATTGTGTCTGCGCATCATTTAATCCCTGCTCTACAGTTTTGGTTCCAGCCATGATATTGCCCATCTCTGCGCCGAGAATATTGGTAAACTCTGTCCACTGCGCAATAGCAGGTCTATATACACCATTTTCCAGTGCCTTACATACTGTTTCCAGATGTGGATATTCCTTTAATACTTCTTCATTTGTCAGACAGCTGTATCTACAGGGAACTCCGCCATTTGCAATGCTCTCCAGCTGTACCTGTGGATCCATAATGTACTCCAGCAGAGCAAGGGCAAGATCAGGATGAGGGCTGTTTGCAGGAATACCAATAGTCCATGTACCGTATTCAGATGTATTGAAAGATGCTGCTCCCTCTTTAGCAGTAGAAGGACTTACCATATAATTAGCTGCACTGTCAGCACTTGGTACATACCAGCCTGGCCAGCCAATTGCAAGTGTTGCAGAACCATTATCTACAGAAGCTGTTACATCGTCTTTTGACATGGCAGCACCTGTACCGATTAACTCCAGATAATAATTCATAGCCTGTGTAAACTCCGGTGTATTGACAGTTGGCTGATTATTATCGTCTACTACCCAGCCACCATTTGCCAGAAGAACAGGCAGGAAATCAGATACGATATTGTCTCCTGTATCTCCTCCGTATGCAAATCCGTTTACACCTGCTTCCTTAGAACTCTTAGCCACATTTAACATATCTTCCAATGTAGTAATGTCCTCTGGTTTATATCCTGCTGCCTCTACATTTGCCTTGTTATAAAGCATGACTGTAACATTACCAAAATACGGTGCAAGATAAATGTCATCCCCTACCATGCAAATTTTGGTCGTATTGGGAATAATATCATCATCAAAGCTGTATCCCATCTCAGAGAGATTTGCCAATACTTTATTCTCTGTAAATTCAGCCATCCAGCTGCCATCTACCATGCACAGATCATATGTGCCTGTAGCGTTTACTGCATCCAGCGCGATACCTGTATGCAGATCATCAAAGGACATCTCCAGTACTTCTATCTTACAATTATTGTCTTCTTCAAATTTGGGTAATGCAGCCTTAATAACATCCGCATAAGAACCGCCTCGTAAAATAATTGTCATATCAGTTGTTTCACCAGAATTATCTGTCTGTGCATTCTGTGTCTGCTGAGTGCTCTCTGCTACACTGCTCTCCTGAGTTGCTGCACTGTCACCTGTTGTTGCAGTACTCTGATTGCTGCCGCATGCTGTCATAGAAGCTGCCATAGCCATACTTGTTGCTGCCGCAATAAATTTTCTCATTTTCATTCTTTTTCTCCTCTTTTTGTTGTTTCTACCATCGTTATTTATTCTTTCACAGCACCACTTGATAACCCACTGATCAAATAATTCTGTGCAAAGACCACAAAGAAAGCTACCGGCAGGAAAGAGCTGACGCCTCCTGCTGCCACAAGACCGAAATTCGTTACATTGTCCTCTGTATTCAGTACTGCCAGAGCCAACGGAACTGTATAATTAGAAGGTGATCTGGTCAGTATTACGCTATATGTATATTCATTCCATGCATACATAAAAGACAACATGGCAATTGCTGCAATTCCAGGAAGCACCAGTGGCAATACCAGTCTGGTAAAAAGCTGCCATTCTGTAGCGCCATCCATCTTACCGCTCTCTTCTACTTCTTCCGGTAATTCTTCAAAGAAGCTTACCATAAACCATATGACCAGAGGTATGTTCACCAGCATACAGGATAGAATAATGGGAAGTCTGGTTCCCATTACATTCCATTTGGTAAACATTGTATACAATGGAATCACAAACGCCACCGGAGGAAGTACTCTTACCAGTAATACCCAGTAGGTAAGCGGTCTCTTCATTCCAAAACGAAATCTTTTTCTCGACAGGATATATGCTGTAGTCAGCCCCAGAATCAATGACAGTACCAAGGCACTGCCTGCATTGATCAAGCTGTTATATAATGCGGTTCCAAAGCCTTTTTGTGTAAACAGTTCTACAAAATGTTCCATTGTAAGCTGATGCGGTATCAATCCTGCGCCTGTACTGGTCTCTGCCGTAGGTCTTACTGCCATCAGTACCAGCCAGTAGATAGGAAACAGTGCAATCAGTAATAACACTGCAAGACACATTCCTTTCAGCACAAATTGTATTCTTTTTCTTGCAAGACGCTTCCTGCGGATTCGTTCTCTTCTCTGTGTAATTCTATTGTTATGAGTCTGTTCCGGTATCAATATTCCTGTGACTTCCATTGTCTGTCCATCCTTTCTACATTTCTCTTCTGAGTCTCAGATTCATAATATCTGTTCTGATATAATCAAAGGAAAACAACACTGCTCTTCCCTGTTCATCCATGTGCAGCTGTTCCAGAAGTACCACCGGTTCTCCAAGATATACCAAAGCCTGCTCATCCCATACATTATTGGAATTGACACCTTTTATGATCGTATCTGAATAGGATATCTTCACATGACATCCCTCTTCCAGACACTTGATGATACTGCCTTTTAGTCCATTGTCGAACATGTCGCCTACCAGCTTCTCTGGAAATACATTATAGGAAAATACCACCGGCACACCATTCGCCGTACGTTCCCTGTTCATAACCACGATTTTCTCTTTGGCATCCAATCCCAGTTTCTCCGCCATCACAAGATCTGGTGTCTCATGAGAAATACCATAAAATACGCTTCCTGCCTCATAGCCTGCATTTTCTATCATTTGCCCAATAGAACTCAATGTCAGAAGAGGATTCTCCATTTTTTTCTTATTTTCCTTTACATAAGTTCCTGAACCATGTCTTTTATCTATGATTCCTTTCTGCTGTAGAATATTTAACGTCTCTCTTATCGTAGAGCGTCCTACATGATATTCCTTGGCAAGCTCCAATTCTCCGGGAATCTTCTGGTCAATCTGCCACTCGCCATTTTGAATCTTCTTTTCCAGTATTTCAGCAATTTGCTCATAACGGTATTGCATCATATTTCCACCTTTCAAAAGATGTCAGACATCTTTTATATTGCCTATTCTATAGGTCCATCGTAAAATCCATAACCAAGGTGTTGTAAATTGTTTGTAAAAAAAAGTGGAACCATTAAAGATTCCACTTTTTATACTCAGAACGGATAGGATAATATTGGTTTACATAATTTCTTTACTGTTTTGCTGGATAATACTGTCAGTAATACGACAATAAGTAGTACACTGCACAGAATCGGATACTGCTTCATCGCAGGAACCGGGTAATACTTCAACAATCTGATTACGAATCCATGCAGCAGAAATACCGGCATGGTATTCTGTCCAAGCTTTGTTACAAAAGGGATTCTGCGGTTTGGCATACATACACACAGAAAATGGATGAACAGAACTGCACAGATAATCGCTCCCAGCCTGATTACCACGTTATAGTGCCATTTCTCATAGGCAGCCGCCTGATACAACCAGGACACCTTGATTTCCTTGCGATATTCAAATAAAAGTACCGCAATGCCCACAGCTGCCGTTGCTGCGGTAATTCTCAGCAGCTGTTTATGACTGGCACTTTCTCCAAAACACTGTGGGAACACGAATCTGCCATATTCCTGACTGTATAAGCCCGCCAGAAAGAATGGGAAAAAGACAATAATTCTGGATAAGCTCATGTAATATCCAATATTCTCATCAAATCCAGCCAGCAGTGCCATGGCTACAGCCGCTGTCATGATGACAGCTCTTTTCTTTCGTGAATCAGTCACAACAAAAGGAATCAGCAAGTTCCATATTACCAGCGCCAGCAGATACCATAATAGCCAGTATGGTTTCACGAACTGCATATCGCTGTCATTCTTTAATACAATGCGGTCAAATAATACATACAGAATCTGAAACACTACATACGGATACACATAGTTTCTTGCGATTTTATCATAATGCACTTCCCTGCTGCTGCAAAATCCCGATAAAAACACAAATGCCGGCATATGAAAGGAATAAATCAGCAGATAAAGGTATGAGCTGTATGGGAACTTGATTACTTCGCACAAATGCCCCAATACAACGCACCCTATCAGAAATGCCTTCATATTATCCACAGCCATAAGCCGCTCTTTTTTCTTTTTCATAATCTTCCTCTTTAATTTTATTTCATTATAAAATATCAGTTGCTATTATGGCTCATGGAAAAGGCTTTTTCAAGCTTTCTGTTTGTTCTTTTCTCAAAACACTGCGGACAGCAAAAAAGGCGTTCTACAGTTCTCACTGCAAAACGCCTTTTTTATAATATTACATTGCTTTTATACTTCAAACATTAATTCGCCGTATGTAGGCATAGGCCAGATATCGCTGTCTACTACCATTTCCAGCTTATCTACAGGTGCACGTAATGCATCCATAGCAGCCTTAACGGTATCTTTATAGTAGAATGCCTGTGCTTTCACATCTTCGATTGCAGATGCCTTAGCGGTCTCTGCCTGTAAAGTCTCAAGTGCAGCCTGTGCCTCTGTCAGTAAGCCATCTACCTTCTTCAGTAATTCTACCTGTGTAGAAGCTGTAGCGCCTGCTTCCTTCACTGCAAGTACTGTATTAGCAAGATCTCCAGTATAAGCAGATACTGCTGGGATGATGTCCTTACCAGCCATGTCAATCATAGTCAGTGCTTCGATGTTGATTGTCTTGGCATAGGTCTCGTAAATGATCTCTTCACGGGATTCCAGCTCGACCTTTGTAAAGATATGGAACTTCTCGAATAACTTCACTGCCTTATCTGTTGTCAGAGTAGGAGCTGCCTCGATCATGGACTTGATGTTAGGAAGTCCTCTTCTCTCTGCCTCTGCTACCCATTCATCTGAATAACCGTTGCCGTTGAAGATGATTCTCTGATGTTTGGTCAGGTATTCCTTGATCAGATCATGTACAGCCATATCGAAATCGTCTGCCTTTTCCAGAATGTCTGCTGCTTCGCAGAATGCTTCTGCAACAATCGCATTCAATGTAGTATTAGGGCTTGCGATAGAGTCTGCACTACCAACCATACGGAACTCGAACTTATTACCTGTAAAAGCAAAAGGTGAAGTTCTGTTTCTGTCTGTAGCATCCTTCTGCAGATCAGGAAGTGTAGATACACCTGTTAAGAGCTTACCGCCTTCCTTAACCTTAGCTGCATCACCAGTCTCGATCAACTGCTTTACAACATCCTCAAGCTGCTCGCCAAGGAATACAGAGATGATTGCTGGAGGTGCCTCGTTAGCGCCAAGTCTGTGATCATTACCAACATCAGATGCACTCTGACGAAGCAGATCTGCGTGAACATCTACTGCCTTTAAGATGCAGGCAAGTACTAACAGGAACTGAATATTCTTATTTGGTGTATCACCCGGATCAAGTAAGTTCACACCATTGTCTGTTGTGATAGACCAGTTGTCATGTTTACCAGAACCATTTACACCAGCATATGGCTTCTCATGAAGCAGACATCTCAAGTCATGCTTATAAGCAACTCTCTTCATGGCTTCCATTACCAACTGGTTGTGGTCAACTGCGATATTTGCTGTCTCATAGATAGGTGCCAGTTCATGCTGTGCAGGAGCAACCTCGTTATGCTGTGTCTTAGCTGTAACACCAAGCTTCCACAGCTCCAGGTTCAGATCCTTCATGTATTCACCAACACGCTCTTTGATGACACCAAAGTAATGATCTTCCATTTCCTGTCCCTTAGGAGCCGGAGCACCGAACAGTGTACGTCCTGCAAACATAAGGTCTTTTCTCTGCATATACAGATCTTTATCTACCAGGAAGTATTCCTGCTCAGGTCCTACAGATGCTGTAACCTTGGTTGCTTCTGTATTGCCAAATAATCTTACGATACGAAGAGCCTGCTCACTTAATGCTTCCATAGAACGCAGAAGTGGAGTCTTCTTATCAAGTGCTTCACCTGTATAAGAACAGAATGCTGTAGGAATGCAAAGAATTGTACCGCATCCGGATTCTTTTAAGAATGCAGGAGAAGTAATATCCCATGCTGTATATCCTCTTGCTTCAAAGGTAGCACGAAGTCCGCCTGAAGGGAAAGAAGATGCATCAGGTTCACCCTTGATCAGTTCTTTACCGGAGAACTCCATTAACATTCTGCCTTCGCTGTCAGGATGTGCAATAAAGGAATCATGCTTCTCAGCAGTAATACCTGTCAGAGGCTGGAACCAGTGTGTGTAGTGTGTTGCACCATTCTCAACAGCCCAGTCCTTCATTGCCTTTGCTACGACATCTGCTGCTGCCATTGACAGCTCGCCGCCATGTTCCATGACTCTGGTTACTTCCTGGAATACTTTTTTAGGGAGTCTTTCTCTCATCTTTGCAACAGTAAATACTTTGGATGCAAAAATGTCTTCCACGTTTAATAATTCGCTCATTTTATTTCCTCGCTTTCCTAATACATTCTTTCTTCACTTGTGCTGCATACTCATAAAATATTTGAATATGCAAAAAGGTGTCCAAAAAAATACTTTTTGGAACACCTTTGTTCTTTGACTTATTTATTCACTTGATAGGCATATCATAACCGATTGTTTTTAAAAAATCAATAGGGAATTTTAAATTTTTTATAATTTACTGCACAATGCCGACCAAAAGGCGCACTTAGATACACGCAATGCCAACCTCGAATACGCACTTCGTGCTTCTTCTCGGTCGCGTGCTTCGCACTATAAAAATACAAGGAACTCCCTTGTTTTGTGCAAGCACAAACTCGGGCTTCCTTATATTTTTGCATTGCTTCATCAGATCTCGAACATCAGCTCCCCATATGTGGGCATGGGCCAGATGTCGCTGTCTACGAGCATTTCGAGTTTATCAACGGGCTTTCTTAATGCGGTCATGGCAACATCTACAACATCCTTGTAGTAGAATGCTCTTTCCTTGGCATTCTCAATTGTGTTTGCCTTGGCGGTGCACTCTTCCAGATGTTTCAGAGCTTTCTTAGCCTCTGCAAGGAGACTGTCTACTTCCACCAACAGCTCTGTCTGGGCTGTAGCAGGTGCGCCGGCTTCTTTTACGGTCACTACGGTATTTGCCAGCTCTCCGGTGTATGCTGCAACTGCAGGAATGATGTCCTTTCCTGCCATATCGATCATAGTAAGAGCTTCGATATTAATAGTCTTTGCATAAGTTTCATAGATAATCTCTTCTCTGGATTCCAGCTCTACTCTTGTGAAGATACCAAATTTCTCGAAGAGCTTCACTGCTTTATCTGTTGTCAGGGTAGGTGCTGCTTCTATTGTGGACTGGATATTAGGAAGTCCTCTTCTCATGGCTTCCTCATACCATTCCTTAGAATAACCATTTCCACTGAACAGGATTCTCTGATGCTTGGTCATATATTCCTTGATCAGATCATGTACTGCCATGTCGAAGTCCTCTGCCTTTTCCAGACAGTCAGCTGCCTCGCAGAAAGCCTCGGCAACAATAGCATTGATGGTTGTATTGGGAGAAGCAATAGAGTCAGAAGAACCTACTGTTCTAAATTCGAATTTATTTCCTGTAAAAGCAAAAGGTGACGTTCTGTTTCTGTCCGTTGCATCTTTAACAAAATCAGGAAGCGTGGATACGCCTGTTGCCAGCTTCTCACCCTTTTTGGCACTGGATGCAACACCTGTCTCAACCAGCTGCTTTACCACATCCTCCAGCTGTTCGCCAAGGAAAATGGAGATAATAACTGGAGGTGCCTCGCTTGCGCCCAATCTTCTGTCATTTCCTACATCAGCTGCGGACTGACGAAGCAGATCGGCGTGTGTATCAACTGCTTTCATGATGCACGCAAGAACCAGCAGGAACTGAATATTCTCATTTGGTGTATCACCCGGATCCAAGAGATTGATTCCATTGTCTGTAGTAATGGACCAGTTGTCATGCTTACCGGAACCGCTCACACCTTCATATGGTTTCTCATGAAGCAGACATCTCATGTTATGCTTTACTGCAACTCTCTTCATAGCTTCCATAACCAGCTGATTATGATCTACCGCAATATTGGCAGTCTCATAAATAGGCGCCAGTTCATGCTGTGCGGGTGCTACCTCATTGTGCTGTGTTTTTGCCGTAACACCTAATTTCCACAATTCCTCATTCAGATCCTTCATGTAGGCGCCGACGCGCTCTCTGATAACACCAAAATAGTGATCTTCCATCTCCTGTCCCTTAGGAGCGGGAGCACCAAACAAAGTACGGCCTGCAAACATCAAGTCTTTTCTTTGCAGGAACAGATCTTTATCCACCAGGAAATATTCCTGCTCTGCGCCTACGCTGGCAGTAACCTTGGTAGCTTCTGTATTGCCAAATAAACGCACGATACGAAGTGCCTGTTCATTCAATGCTTCCATGGATCTTAATAATGGGGTTTTCTTATCCAGAGCTTCACCTGTGTAAGAACAGAAAGCAGTGGGGATACAAAGGATCACGCCACATGCGGATTCCTTCAAAAATGCCGGAGATGTGATATCCCATGCTGTATAACCTCTTGCTTCAAAAGTCGCGCGAAGTCCTCCAGATGGGAAAGAAGAAGCGTCAGATTCGCCTTTGATGAGTTCTTTTCCGGAAAAATCCATAAGCATTTTTCCTTCTTCGTCAGGATGTGTTACAAATGCATCATGTTTCTCAGCTGTAATGCCTGTCAGCGGCTGGAACCAGTGTGTATAATGGGTTGCACCATGCTCAACAGCCCAGTCCTTCATTGCCTTTGCCACTACATCTGCCGTCGCCATGGGAAGCTCTCCTCCGTGCTCCATAACACGAATTACTTCCTGAAATACTTTCTTAGGCAGCCTTTCTCTCATCTTGGCTACTGTAAATACATTGGATGCGAATAATTCTTCAACATTAAGCAGTTCGCTCATTATCTTCTTCCTCACTTTCGGTATCAAGAAATTGTGAAATATTTCATCTGTTTTATCATATCATATTAACCGCTATATTGCACAGCAGTAAATACTACACAATGTTTATTTTTGTAGCATATTCCTATAAACATTTTGCACAATAAAAAAACAGCACATTTCAATTTTGTTTAAAATGCACTGCTTCTTTTATCTAATTTGCCTTAACACGCATGAGGTCGTATTGCTGTGGAGTGACATCCAGCTGTACATACAGTACCTGTTTGGAGTGAGGACAGCTTTCTACTGCTCCTCCCTCTTCGTTATACATACCAAGTACTTTTGCTTCTACATTGCTTCCGTCCGGCTTCATGATCTCGATCGTATCACCCACGCAGAATTTATTGCGCTGCTCGAACCTGGCAAATCCCCTATCATCTATGGACTCTACGATTCCAAGATAAATATATTCATTCACATATGTGTTATTGTCATAGATCTGCGTCTCTTCACTTGGCTTGCCAAAATAGAAGCCCGTTGTGAACTGTCTGTAGGTACACTTGGCAATCTCTGCACGATACCAGTCCATGTTTGCCTGATATTTCTCTGGCGATTCCAGATAATCATCAATAGCCTTGCGGTAAGTTCTTGCCACACACGCTACATACAAGGCGGTCTTCATTCTGCCTTCGATCTTGAGACTGTCAATTCCCGCTTCTATGATTTCAGGGATATGCTCAATCATGCACAAATCCTTGGAGTTGAAAATATAGGTACCTCTCTCATTCTCATAGACCGGCAGATATTCTCCGGGGCGTTTCTCTTCCACGACCGCATATTTCCAGCGGCAGGGATGTGTACACGCACCCTGGTTGGCATCTCTTCCCGTGAAATAATTGGATAAAAGGCATCTGCCTGAATAGGAGATACACATTGCACCATGAATGAAGCTCTCAATCTCCATTTCATCCGGGATATGCTTCCTGATTTCGGCAATTTCTTTCAGAGATAGTTCTCTTGCAGATACCACTCTCTTGGCTCCCTGCTGCCACCAGAACAGATATGTCTGATAGTTCGTATTGTTAGCCTGTGTTGAAATATGAATCTCTATTTCAGGACAGACCTCTTTCGCAATCATGAACATACCCGGATCAGAAATGATCAACGCATCCGGCTTGATCTCTTTTAATTCGTTAAAATATGCTCTTGCGCCCTCCAGATCATCATTATGCGCCAGAATGTTCGCTGTCACATACACTTTCACACCATGCTCATGCGCAAAAGCAATGCCTGCTGCCATATCTTCCATGGAGAAATTCTTGGCTTTTGCACGAAGTCCAAATGCTTCTCCACCAATATATACTGCGTCAGCGCCAAAAATAACAGCTGTTTTTAATACCTCCAGGCTGCTGGCAGGAACCAGCAATTCCGGTTTTTCTCTTCTCATTTTAATAACCATGCCCTTTCAGTGACCTGTATATTTCCAGACCGGGTCACATTTTCTTTGTGGATAGAGTCACTCCATCTGCCACCGGCAAAATTACTGTCTCCAGTTCCTCATGATGCGTCAGTGCATACAGATATTCCCGCATTCTGTTATGAATCGTGCGATTACGTCTCGTTACCGCATACTTGGACTCTACAATATCTCCATCCTGTAAAATATTATCAGATACCAGAAGACCACCCGGTTCCAGCAGTCTTAAAATATCCGGCAGGAAGTGAATATACTGTCCCTTCGCAGCATCCATAAATATAAAATCAAAGGTCTCCTGCATATCAGCCAGTATTTCTACCGCATCACCCTCTAACAGCGTGATCTTATCTTCTTTTCCTGCCTTTTTAAAGTTCTCCTTTGCCAGAGGGATCCTCTTCTCGTACTTCTCTATCGTTGTAATATGACACCCCTGCGGTGCATACTCACTCATCAATAACGCAGAAAAACCAATGGCCGTTCCTACCTCCAGAATTTTCATGGGTCTGCCCCAGGTCAGCAGAAACTTTAACAGACTCTGCATCTGCGGTCTGACGATCGGTACATTGGTTTCTTTTGCATATTTCTCAAGCTCATGCAGATAAGGCGGATTCCCGGAATCAAAGGAATGAATAAAAGTCATCATTCTTTCATCTGCGATCAATTGCTCTCCTCCGTTTCTGCCTCATCTGTTGCGCACATAGTCTCTAACATTTCCTCTACAGACATGGCTGTATTCAATTCATAAGTACCGGGCTTGATCTTGTCTTTATACTCTGACAATGCTTCCTGCACATAGAACACAGTCGCATTATCAATCAGTCCTTTGTTCTCCAGTAATTTGCCTACATCCTTGCTGTCCTGACCTTCTGATACAGTCACACTGACTGTTCTTCCGTCTCCCTCGTCTTTTGGAATGTCTGCAAATACCTGAAAGCCAAAATCATAAGCACCTACAGCCAGCTTAAATACAACAACAATGACGACTGCTGCAATGGCAATCTTAGCGATCATCGCGGTAATCGCACCTAAAAGCTGCTTTACATCCATACTGTCTCCTCCATGCTGATACTGCTTACTCTATCTCCATAATAATCGGCAGGATCATAGGTCTTCTCTTTGTCTTCTTCCATACGAATTCACCCAGAGTATCCTTAATGTTGCCCTTGATCTTACCCCAGTCTGTTACATTCTTCTTCAAACAGGTAGTCACTGCCTTTTCAATTACCTTGTGTGCCTCATCCATCAATGCATCCGATTCTTTCACATAGACGAATCCTCTGGATACGATATCCGGTCCTGCCAGTAATTCTCCTGTCGCACCATCCAGAGACATGACTACGATCAGAATACCGTCCTCTGCCAGATGCTGTCTGTCACGCAGTACTACATTTCCTACATCACCAACACCCAGACCATCTACAAGAACTGTACCCACCGGTACTTTACCGGTTACAGCTGCACCATTATTATCCAGCTCCAATACATCACCGGAGCTTAAAATAAAGATGTTCTCTTTATCATAGCCCAGTTCTGAAGCAATTCTTGCCTGTGCCTTGAGATGCTTGTATTCTCCATGGACAGGAATTGCATACTTAGGCTTGGTCAATGTATAGATCAGCTTGATTTCTTCCTGACACGCATGTCCTGATACATGAGTATCCTGGAAAATAACATCCGCGCCCTTCTTGCAAAGTTCATTGATCACCTTGGTTACAGCCTTCTCATTTCCTGGAATAGGATTAGAGGAGAAGATAACCGTATCTCCCTGACTGATAGAGATTTTCTTATGCATGCCACTTGCCATACGGCTGAGTGCAGCCATACTCTCACCCTGGCTTCCGGTTGTGATGATAACTGTCTTATCTCTTGGATAATTCTTCAGCTTCTCAATATCAATCAGTGTATTCTCAGGAATATTAATACGATTCAGGTTGGAAGCGGTCTCTATGATGTTCACCATACTTCTTCCTTCCACGACTACTTTCCTGCCAAACTTATATGCGGTGTTAATGATCTGCTGTACACGGTCAACATTGGATGCAAAGGTTGCAATAATGATTCTCGTCTTTTTATGTTCTTCAAACAGCGTATCAAACACACTGCCAAGTGTTCTCTCTGACGGTGTAAATCCGGGTCTCTCAGCATTCGTACTGTCACAAAGCAGTGCCAGTACACCCTTCTTACCCAGCTCTGCAAAACGCTGCAGATCAATGGTATCACCATATACCGGTGTATAATCTACCTTAAAGTCTCCTGTATGCACTACAATACCGGCTGGAGAATAAATAGCCAGTGCAGCTGCATCTACGATACTGTGGTTTGTCTTAATAAATTCGATTCTAAAGCACCCCAGATTAATACTCTGACCGAATTTTACAACTTTTCTTCTGACATTATGAATCAGATTGTGCTCTGTAAGCTTGTTCTCTATAATTCCCATGGTCAGCTTCGTTGCATAAACAGGGACATTGAGTTCCTTCAATACATAAGGAAGGGCACCAATATGATCTTCATGACCATGTGTGATCACAAAACCCTTTACCTTGTCTGCGTTATTCTTCAGATACGTAATATCAGGAATAACCAGATCTACACCCAGCATATCATCTTCCGGGAAACTCAGACCGCAGTCAACTACAACAATACTGTCTTCATATTCAAAGGCAGTAATGTTCATACCAATTAGCTCAAGACCTCCTAAAGGAATAATCTTAAGCTTCGATGTATTTTCTTTTTTATTTTGTTTCAAAGTAAACCTCCATCTAAAATTTTCTATATATAACAGCACCCTGCTGTTTTATCGCTTATATTAAGTCAATATCTTCCAGCATGTTCTCAAATACTGCTGATACTGCATCAAACTCTGTATCATCCTCTACCATGCTGTAAACACGTTCCTCTGCATCAGAATCTGACATATCCTTTAAAATATAGGCTTCTCCCTCTTCATCCTCTTCTGCATCCGTTACAAGTATATAATTTACACCACCGATTGTGGTCTGTTCCAACACATAGAAATCAACAGCTTCTTCGCCATCCGGCACAAAGGTAATTTTCTCCATTATGCGTTCTCCTTATTCTTGCGCAGGTCAAGAAATCCCTGCAAAATAAAAACTGCCGCTATTTGATCGACGTATTCCTTACGGTCCTCACGTCTGATACCGGCTTCCATCATTGCTTTATCTGCTGCTACTGTTGTCAACCGCTCATCCCAGAGATGTACAGTCAGACCTGTCCTGCGTTCGAGCATTTCTTTAAAAGCCAGCGTTTTCTCTACACGCTCGCCCAGTGAATCATTCATATTCTTAGGATAGCCAAGTACGATTTCTTCTACTCCATACTCTACTATCAGCTCTTCGATTCTTGCTAATGTCTGACGCAGTTTATTCTCCGACTTTCTACGTACAATCTCTATTCCCTGAGCGGTAATGAGCAACGGGTCACTGATGGCTACACCAACAGTCTTTGACCCAAAATCCAATCCCATTATCCTCATGCAAAACTCTCCTGTTAACCGCTTGTCCACTTTCTTAATTATTCCAACCGGAATTTCTAATGTATGCCTTGAGCATTTCTTCTACAAGTTCATCACGCTCTACCTTCATAATCAAGGCTCTCGCATTCTTATGGCTGGTAATATAAGTAGGATCCCCTGACATAATATAACCAACGATCTGATTGACCGGATTATAACCCTTCTCTGTTAAAGCAGCATATACAGAAGACAGCACATCTTTCACTGTTGAAGCTTCTTCTAACTCTTCCGGAAGAATCTGAATAAATTGTGTACGTGTTAAATCCTCCATCTGTCCATGCTCCTTTCCATTACTGTCTGCTATCTGAATAAGCAAACAGCTGCATATTTTCGAGAGGTATTTTCATGTCTTTATCCCTTATCATACTCTAATTTGTTTGAAAATTCAATGAAAAGTTGTCCCCATTGTACTTAATAAAAGAATTTCATCATTTAATGCACTTTCAATCCTGCCAGACACCAGTTTATTGCGGCAGTCTTCATCTGATGGGTATGCGACCTTGACATATTCTCTTGTATGACCGATCCAGTATTCCTTGCCTTCAATTTCCTTCTTTTCTTCCAGCAGTACCTCTTCTTCTTTTCCAAGATAATAGAATCTGAATTCCCTGGATTGTTCTTTCTCCATGTTCAGCAAAATATTGCTGCGTTTCGTCTTGTCCTTCTCTGGAATCTGACCCTCCATGACTGCGGCTCTTGTTCCCTTTCGCTTTGAGAACTTGAAAATATGCATTTCATAGAAGCAGATCTCATCCAGAAACTGTCTGGTCTCTTCAAATTCTTCTTCGCTCTCCTGTGGGAATCCCACAATAACGTCCGTTGTGATAGCCGGATGTTCAAATGTTCTTCGCAGCAGTGCCACTCCCTGCTTAAATTCTTCCGGTGTATAATGACGATTCATTCTCTTCAGGGTAGCTTCACTGCCACTCTGGAGTGAAAGGTGGAAATGAGGACATATTGTCTTCAACTGTCCAATTCCTAAAGCGAACTCTTCCGTAATCAGACGTGGTTCCAGAGAACCCAGGCGAAGTCTGGTCACTCCCGGTATTTTATCTACTTCCTGCAATAATTTTAAAAGATGCCAGTTGGTTTCAGCTCCATAGACAGCTCTGCCTTTTTCCTCAAAATCAATTCCATACGAACTGATATGAATCCCGGTTAAAACAAATTCCTGATAACCAGCCTGTGCAAGTCCTGTAATCTCCTCAACAATATCTTCGCTCTTTCTGCTTCTGACTCTTCCTCTTGCATAGGGAATCAGACAATAAGAGCAGAACTGATTACATCCATCCTGAATCTTGATGTATGCTCTGGTGTGCTCCTGTGTTCCTGTCAGTTTCATCTCTTCATACTCATCGGTATGGTTGATATCAATGACTGTCTCTTCCTCTACACCATTCATATAATTCTCAAGGATAGAAACAAGGTCTTTCTTCTTATTGTTGCCAATGATGAGATCTACCGCATCATCTTCTCTGGCGCCCTGTGTATCAGACTGTACATAGCATCCCACCGCCACTACGATTCCTTCCGGATTGGTCTTCTTGGCTTTATGAAGCATCTGTCTGCTCTTTCGGTCTGCAATGTTTGTAACAGTACAGGTATTTACAATATAAATATCTGCTTTTTCTTCAAAAGGCACAATTTCATAGCCTTTGTTTTTTAATTCCTGTAACATTACATCCATTTCATATGAATTCACTTTACAGCCAAGATTATGGAATGCAACTTTCCTGCTCATGTTGTTTCCTCCGGTTCTTATCGTATCTCCCGTTTTCTCTTCGGGGCGGTTAATTCTGTGTTAATTTTTACATTCACTGTAATTAATAGCAATCTGTACAGTTTTATTAGATATTTTCGTCATTTTTTATGACAACTGATTAGCTTCTCTGGTTGACTTTTCCTGTATTTCCCTTTATTATTAAGTAAGAAGGTATGTGGTGCGATACACTGGTATCGTTGCCCAAATAATAAGGAGGTAGTCAGAATGAAGACTGTTCAAATTTCTTTAAACTCTATTGACAAGGTTAAGTCCTTCGTTAATGATATTACAAAGTTCGATTATGATTTCGACCTCGTATCAGGCAGATATGTCATTGATGCAAAATCCATTATGGGTATCTTTAGCTTAGACTTATCTAAACCAATCGATTTGAATATCCATGCTGAAGGCAATGCTGATGAAGTTATGGAAGTTTTAAAGCCATACTTAATCTAATCAACATACTTAGAATATGCACAAACAAGAAATTCACCATGTATGATATATACATGGTGTTTTTGTATATATTCAGTGCCATGCAAATTGCGACCGATAGGCTATGAATGAAACATTCATAAACCTATTGGGCACAATTTATATGGCGAAGTAACCACATAAGCAAAAGTAAAGCATCGCAGATGCGATTTTGCGCATGGGGTTCTGAATATATAACTATTATTACTCATTCCAACTAACTGTAATCACTTCATCTGTATCCAGTGCAGTCTGCACTAATGCATCAATTCCCTCTTCCAGATTCTTCTCATGTGCTCTGATTACTTTCAGGTTCGGTTTCGTTACCGGATGCTTTGCAACAAAGATCGTACAACAGTCTTCAAATGGCAGAATAGAAGTCTCGTATGTGTTGATCTTCTCAGATACTTCTACGATCTCCTGCTTGTCAAATCCAATCAACGGTCTGTATACAGGTATGGTACACACATCATTGGTAGCCATCAGTGACTGCATTGTCTGTGATGCTACCTGACCGATACTTTCTCCTGTAATCAATCCAAGGCAACCATTTTCCTGAGCGATATGCTCTGCTATACGCATCATATATCTTCTCATGATAATTGTCAGCTCATCATGAGGACACTTTTCATAGATATATAACTGAATATCTGTAAAATTAATAACGTGCAGATTAATAGGTCCACTGTATCTGGATACCAGTTTTGCAAGGTCTACGACCTTCTGCTTTGCACGCTCGCTGGTATATGGCGGTGCATGGAAATAAACTGCATCTATCTTCACGCCACGCTTGGATATCATATAACCTGCAACAGGGGAGTCAATACCTCCTGACAGAAGAAGCATACCCTTACCATTCGTACCGATTGGCATACCACCCGGTCCTGGAATCACTACAGAATAAATATAGATCTTCTCACGAACCTCTACATGCAGCATAACATCCGGTTTGTGTACATCTACACGAATCTCAGGAAAAGCTTTCAGAATCGCTTCACCCAGATCACAGTTGATGTCCATGGAGCACTTGGGATAGTTCTTTCTTGCACGTCTTGCTTCTACCTTGAAAGTAATATTCTTATCAGGATATACAGAATCCATATAGGCAACTACATCTTCACACAGCTTCTCAAAGCCTTCATCCTCTACATGAACAACGGGACAAATGGCAGAGATACCAAATACAGTCTTGAGATTATCAACCGTCTCATCAAAATCAAAATCTGTCAAAGCATTCACATAGATTCTGCCCTGTGTTTTGGTTACTTCAAATTCACCCTCGCAACGAGTCAGTGCATATCTGATCTGGTCGCAGAGTCTGTCTTCAAAGATATATCGGTTCTTGCCCTTCACGCCGATTTCAGCGTACTTTATCAAAAATGATTTATACATATTATAGTCCTTTCATACTAATGCCTGGTGTAACGACGAAGCATAGGTATCATATCATACATTTGCTGCAATGTATAGTCAATTTCCTCCTGAGTTGTAAATACACTGAAGCTGAAACGCAACGTAGAATCCAGATATTTCTTCTCTACACCGATTGCCTGCAACGTGGAAGAGGTCGTTGCCTTATGCGCTGAACAGGCACTTCCTGCTGATACACAAATTCCCCTGTCCTCTAAGGAATGCAACAGCACTTCACTTCTGATTCCACCGCTTGATACACTGACTACATGAGGTGCGCTGTCCCTTCCAGTAAGTCCATTGATTCTGACATCCTCTATCTTTGTCACGCCCTGGATAAATCTGTCTTTTAATGCATACAGTCTATCGTTTTCCGCTTCAAGGTTCTGATATATCTTCTCCACTGCCAGTGCCATTCCTGCAATGCCCGGTACATTTTCCGTACCTGAGCGCATGCCTTTTTGCTGTCCGCCGCCAAAAATAATCGGTCTGACTTTGACTTTTTCATTCATATACAGAAAGCCAACCCCTTTTGGTCCGTGAATCTTATGAGCACTGACAGAAAGCAGGTCAATGTTCATTTTCTTAGGAAGGATTCTGAACTTGCCAAAGCCCTGTACAGCATCTACATGGAACACTGTATTGGGGTTCATTCTCTTGATCAATGCCCCCGCTTCTGCAATAGGCTGCAAAGAGCCGATCTCATTATTTGTATGCATAATGGACACCAGTATGGTATCTCTTCTCATCGCACACTCCAGATCATGCAGGCGGATCACACCATTATGATCTACCGGCAGATAAGTCACCTCAAATCCCTGCTCCTGCAGATACGCACATGTCTGTAGAATTGCCGGATGCTCGATCTGCGTTGTAATAATATGTCTGCCCGCACGGCAATTGGCATAAGCCGTACCTATCAGTGCAATATTATCTGATTCCGTTCCGCCTGAGGTAAACAGGATTTCTTTTTCCTGTACCTTGAGACATCTTGCTATCGTTTCACGCGCATAGCGAAGATACTTTTCACTCTCTACGCCCTTAAAATGCATGCTGGATGGATTGCCATAATCCTCACACATGATCTTGGTCATAAGAGCCGCTACCTCCGGCAGACATCTGGTGGTAGCAGAATTGTCTAAATATACTTCCATGTCAACCTCCACCTCAAGTCGCTGCTTTGCGGCTTGAAAGTACATTATTATTATATTAATATTCAAGTCTTCGTTTTTGGTGTGCTCTGGACACACTCCAGCAACGATATCATAGCATGAAATCAATATTTTGGAAAGTAGAATCAGTGTTTCTCACTTTGTTGTGATATCAGCAGACCGCCAAAGGTCAGTGCCGTACCAAGCCACCCCTTCCACGTCATACGCTCCTGTAAAATCACCATGGAAAACAGAATCGTCACTGCCGGTTGTACATAAAAATATAAATTTGTGCTGACTGCTCCAATTCTGGCAGTAGCATAAGCCCAGATCAGAAAGCTCAATGCACATGCCACAATACCAAGATAAAGGAAATTAGCCAGATTAACTGCTTTGACAAGCTGACCACCCGTAAAATCCACACCCTGCACTACTGACATCAGAATAAAATTTCTGTCCTGATGTTTTGCATCTTCAATCTTTTAGGGCAGATCATCCAAAGCACAAAATATCCTATCAGGAAACGAATCAGTAAAATCTCTACGGGGCTAAAATCATAATCATTACTCTCCAGATGCAGGAACTGCAATGTTCTTTCCTTTTTGGGATGGTTAAAGAACTCCTGTGCAGGTCCTTCTTCTACGATAACACCATTTTCCATGAATACAACCCAGTTGGCGACTTTTCTTGCAAATTCCATTTCATGTGTGACCACCACCATAGTGGTTCCCTCTTCTGCCAGTTTCTTCATAACATCAAGTACTTCACCAGTAAGCTGAGGATCCAGCGCAGAAGTAGGCTCGTCAAAAAGTATTACCTCTGGATTATAGGCAATCGCTCTGGCAATTTCCTCACGCTGCGGTCTTTGTCATCAAACACTGTATGATCGGGATCAATTCCTGCATCCATAAGACACTTTTTATAATAAGGTACTGCGATTACTGCACCGTTCTCCAGAGAAACGTAATACTCCAGCAGATCGCCATAGCGTTTATCCAGTATCTCTCTTACTTCTGGAGATGCTGTCTCATAGGTTATCGGTGCTATCCAGGACATATGTGCCTCCTTATTACTTATTTCTTTACAAATTTTCTGACTTTTGTAAGATGTTTTGAATTATACTCCGTAATCCCTAGTATATCAATATAATTTATATGATTTATGTATGAAAATTCCATTTTACGCATAAAAAAGCCAGTGGCACATTGCTCCACTGACTGTAACGCTTACCGATATTCCATTATTTCTTCCATCTTTTTGCGTGGTCTCTGCCCTGGTGCTTCATCTGGATATCCTACCGCAACGGCACTGATAATCTGATCTGTTGTATTAATATACGCTTCCAGTTCCGGATAGGCAAAGCAGGTATTGGCAATCCATAAAGTGCCAAGCCCCAGCTCCTGCGCCCTGAGCAGCATATTCTGAATGGATGCCCCAATAGACAGTGCATCACACTGTTCCACAATGCGTCCATCCTCCTTTACAGGAATAAAAGGCGATTTACCATTGGTATTTAACACCACAATAACCACCGGCGCTTCCCTCATAACCCTGACCGTATTCTTAGCATCCGCTATTCCATAACGAAAATCCGGGAACTTCGCTTCCCCTGACTCTTCCCGTTCAATTCCCTTCGCCATTGCATCTGTCAGCTTCTGCTTCCCATCCCCTGTATACACAATATATTTCCACGGCTGCCTGTTCTTCGCTGAAGGCGCCATCCTCACAGCATCTATAAGCTGCTCTATGTACTCCGCCGGAACCTCTCTGTCCTGATATTTACGGATGCTCCTTCTATCATAAATTGCATTTTCACTCATATGCTATGTCATTTCCTTTCGCATTAGTCTTGACATTCAGTCAAATAATAACTGCCAGCAGGCTTCACCTCGCTGGCAGAAATATTCTCTTATACTCTATTGTAGTTGATGAGACATCCTTTCAGGATAATCTGTCTTTCTTCGTCTGTAAGTTCTCCAAGAGTCAGGTCAAATTCCTTCTTCTCTCCCTTACCTACAACATAAGCCTTGATTACAGGAGCTTTCTCCTCTACAGCCTTTCTGATGCCAGGAATGAAGAGGTAATCCAGATTCTGGAATGGAAGCTCTCCTTCCTTGATAATGAATGGAAGCATACCCCAGTTGATCAGGTTGGAACGATATCTCTTCGTTGCATACTCATTGGCAATGTTAGCCCAGCCGCCAAGTACCTTTTGACAGCTTGCAGCCTGCTCTCTTGCAGAGCCATCACCAGGTTTTACCGCAAAGATCGTGCTGCCGATACCTGTGTTCTTGCTGTCTGCATCAGGTGTAATCTCTTTCATTGCCTTCCATGCATTCTCCAGTTCAGGGAATGCTTCTAATGGACAGCTGTCTGCTTCTCTGGCTTTTTCTGCCTTCTGTACTTCCTTGGCAAGTCCTACGTAGTGAGGATCTTTTCTTGAAAGTGTGAACTCTGCCAGTCCCAGAGGATTGGAACGGTAGGAAGAGGTCTCACCGGAAGGGATCAATTCATCTGTTGTTGTAACAGGGTCATGAATCTCAGATACAACTTTAAGAAGAAGATTATCTGTCAAAGCTACCATTGCAGGCCAGTCCTTGATGTTAGGACCAAACTTGATCTCAACGCTCTCATCAGCCACACCATGAGAATCAAATACACGATTCTCGTAAATCTTCTTATCAAAGAAATATTTATACTTGGTAAAGTCTCCATCGAACTCTGTTGCCGGAGTCAGGAAGCCTTTATTCGCTGCTGTTGCTGCGATAGAACGTGCATCCATCAGTGCCACAGATGCGATCTGACCGCTCTGGAGCTTGGAACCTTCTCTGTTCGGGAAGTTTCTTGTTGAATGACGGATGGAAAGGGCATTGTTAGCCGGGGTATCACCCGCACCGAAGCAAGGTCCGCAGAATGCAGTCTTGAGGACAGCACCTGTCTCCATCAGCTTGGCTGCACAGCCATTTTTAATCAATTCCATATAGATTGGCATGGAAGCCGGATATACACTTAATGTAAATTCATCCGGTCCAATGCTTGCATTTGTCAAAATATCAGCTGCTGCACAGATATTTTCAAAGCCACCGCCTGCACAGCCTGCGATAATACCCTGTTCTACATAGAGCTTACCGTCAATAACCTTATCTTTTAATTTGAAATCAACTGCACCATCCAGGCTTACTAATGCCTTTTTCTCACAATCATCCAGAATATCCATCAGATTAGCGTTCAACTCTTCAATGGTATATGTATTACTTGGATGGAAAGGCATCGCGATCATAGGTCTGATGGTACTAAGATCAATCTTAATGCATCCATCATAGTATGCTACCTCGCCAGGATTGAGTTCCTTATAATCTTCACTTCTGCCATGGATATCATAGAAATCCTTAATTGCAGAATCTGTCTTCCAGATAGAGGACAGACATGTAGTCTCTGTCGTCATAACATCAATGCCGATACGGAAATCAGCAGAAAGGTTCTCTACGCCAGGTCCTACAAATTCCATTACTTTATTCTTCACATAACCGTTCTTAAATACAGCACCAATAATAGCAAGGGCAACGTCCTGAGGTCCTACGCCTTTTACAGGAGTGCCTTCCAGATAAACAGCTACAACACCTGGCATATTGATATCATAGGTCTGGTTCAGAAGCTGCTTTACAAGTTCAGGACCGCCTTCGCCCATTGCCATAGTACCCAGCGCACCATAACGGGTATGGGAATCAGAGCCAAGAATCATTCTGCCACCGCCAGCCAGCATTTCTCTGGCGAACTGGTGAATAACTGCCTGATGAGGTGGTACATACATGCCGCCGTATCTCTTGGCACAGGTAAGTCCAAACATATGATCGTCTTCATTGATCGTTCCGCCTACTGCACACAGAGAGTTGTGACAGTTCGTCAATACATAAGGTACCGGGAACTTAGTCAGTCCTGATGCACGTGCGGTCTGAATGATTCCAACAAAAGTAATATCATGAGAAGTCAGCTTATCAAACTTAATCTTCAGCTTCTCCATATTACCGGATGTATTGTGATCAGCAAGGATTCCATATGCAATTGTCTCCTTTGCTGCTTCTTTCTTGTCCACTTTCTTACCAGTCTTAGCCTCAATGGCAGCTGCCGCTTCACCATTATCTGCTACAAGCTCGGTTCCGTTCAACAGGTATACGCCACCGTCATATAACTCTATCATATCACACTATCCTTTCTGTTGTACGCAGTCCATCACACAGCTGTATGATCCTTGGTACTGTATAAATATACACATTTCTTTTACTATACTATACTTTCACGGTCATTTGCAATGCTTTAGCGCAATAAAATTACTTTCATAACCGGGAAGGTCTGACTCCTGTCACTTTATAGAACAGTCTGGAAAAATACAACGGATCGTCAAAGCCACAGGAGAGGGCAGCACTCTTGACACTGGCGCCTTTTGACAACATCTTTCTTGCCTGTGTCACCCGGTAACGGATCAGATACTCACTTGGCGAACAGCCCACTTCCTCTTCAAATAAACGATACAAGGTCGATCTGCTTATGTTCATAAGGCGGCACAGATACGCAATATCAAATTCCTCTCTGTGATATTCTGCTTCGATATAGCTGATGGCATTGCTCAACCTTTTTTCTTTTTCCGTGAGAAGATCTCTCTCCCGATTGATATGATCGCCAATACAGCCGGTAATAGACAAAATGCTGCCTATCGCCTCTTTCTCCTGCCTTTTATGAACCAGTTCATATGCCTTGCTGAAATACGGAACGATCTCCTGTTCCTCAATTGCGGGAAAAACCGGCATTTTCATGCCAAGCCCCACTTCCCTTAGCATCTCACTGACGCTCTCTCCACTAAATTCAATCCAGCAATACTCCCATGGCTCCTTCTCATCCGGGTAATAATGTACCGTAGTGTATGGGATGATGAGAAAGCTCTGTCCTGTATCTACAGGGTAGGTGTTCCCATTCACAACATAGGTGCCTTTTCCCCGGATAATGTAATGAATGATATAGCAGTTTCTCATTCCAGGGCCGAAGCTGTGCATATCACTGCAATCCTGTCTGCCCGCCCACAAAAGTTGTAAGCCTGTTACTCCCATGATGGTACCTCCTGTTGGTTGTATAGAAAGTGACGAATTGTACGTTTTAACAATGCAACGCAGGCACGCTCTCGCTACGCTGCAGCTCGTAGCGGTACATAAGTGTGCATGCGCCTGCGGCTGTGCGCACTAAGTACCGACGGCTGCAGAGTGCCTGCTAATGCATTTGTTAAAACGTACAATTCTGTGTTCTGTTCTCCTGATGTATCTCACATATGTTTTTTTGTTAAGAGTTACAAATTATGAACGTTTTGTCCATGCTAATGAAACAATACTGCATACCATAATTTTCCTTTAATTACTATACTTAATATAATTCATAGAGTATTAGGTTGCAACAGAAAATGAACAAAAAAGTTATATCATTTTCTGTTTATATTAACTTGGGCGAGCCACAGAATTGCCCTGCTTTCCTAATGCATAAGCAGGCACTTGAAAAACGTTGGCACTTAGGCGGGATGGAAGCACAAGCTTCCAATAGCGCCTTACGTGACCATTACGTTTTTCACGTAGCGAGAGCGTGCCTGTGTTGCATTAGGAAAGCAGGACAATTCGTCCCTCTCCCTCCCACCTCCAACAGAAAGACTAACTATTAAAAGTCAAGTCAAAAATGAAAATTTTTGAATGAATTG